>DASWRM010000037.1 GCA_036403155.1 Gaiellales bacterium
GCACGAGCCATCGCCGTCAGGAAGGCGAGGTCGTAGAGGAAGAGCTTGCCGAGCGCGACGAACAGCAACGCGATGCCGCCGGCGCGGAGGCCGCGGCGGTCGCCGCGGAGGGAGGCGACGACGAGCGCCAACCCGACGAGCACCCAGCTGATCGACACGAGCACCTGCCCCTGCTGGAAGTGGTCGCGGACCGACTCCGGGACGCCCGGCCTGGCGACGAGCTGCTCGGCGCCGAGGATCGCCGCCGAGAGCGTCCACAGCGAGGCGGCGCCTGCGAGATAGACCAGGGCCGTCGACGCCTCGACCGGCCCCACCGTCCAGGGCGCCCGCCGGCTGCGCACACTGGCGGCCGCGGCGGCGGCGTACAACGCCGCGGTGACCGCCAGGGCAGCCGCGAGGCCGGCGGCCGGCCCGTGCGAGGAAACGAACAGCATGCGCGGGGTCTCGTACACCGTCAGCACCGCCGCGGCGCCGCCGAGCGCCGAGAACACGGCGATCTGCGCAATGACAGCCCGGTCGAGACGGGCCGCCAGCGGGCGCGGCCACGCAACGGCGAGCAGTGCCGCGACCAGCGCCAGCCCGGCCGCGACGACGACGGGGTATTGACCTGGCAGCAGCATGCACGCGAGCTGGACGGCCAGCGTGAGCGGTAGCCACAGCGCATGGGAGCGCCGTCGCGGATCGAGGAACGCCGAGGCAAGCAGCCCCGCGGTCAGGCAGGCGATCAGGATGCTCGGCCATCCCCGCGATGTCCCGTGGTGTGCGATCGCGCTCAGCGAGTCGTCGTGGCTCCATGCGCCGATCAGCGCGAATGCCAGCGTTCCGGCCGAGCAGGCGATCAGCGGCACGGGCAGCAGCCGGCGCCGGATTGGCGGCACGTGCGCAACCGCAGCCAGCGCTGCGCCCACCGCCATCCACGACCACATCGCGTACGGCACGGGCAGCGCCTCGGCCAGGAGATAGACGAGCGTCGCCACCGGAAGGACGAGCATCAGCTCGGCATCCGGGCGCCGCGGCCGGCGCAGCGACCACGCGGCGACGGCGGCCGCCGCGGTGAGAGCCGCGAGCGGCACGAGCCCGTGACGGGCGCCCACGCCGCTCCAGCCGGGGGCGGTCAGCTCTCGCAGGGGAGCCGTCACACGAAGCGCCACCGCCGCTCCGATGACCCACCAGGCAACGGCCATCGCGATCGCGGCGGCGTCCTGGAGCCACCACACCAGCCAGGCCGAACGGCGGTAGGCGAGCAGCGCAGCGGCCAGCCCGGCCAGCGCGACATCCGCCCATGTGCCGCCGAGCGCCCACAGCGGCAGGTACGCGATCGCGACGCCCGGAAGCGCCCAGGTCGCCATCTGCGCGGGATGGGCGATCCATCGCGTGCCGTAGCAGTAGACGACCCCGGCGACGGCGATTCCCGCGATCGCCAGCGATCCCTGCCACGACCCGGCGCCCAGTGTGGGAAGGTGCTCGGTGGTCGGGGCGACCACCCAGACGGCGGCGATCGTGGCCAACGTGAGGTACGCGCCGGCGGCGATCGTGATCCGCACCTGGCGCACGTGCGACCTGCGCGCGATCCGCTCGGCGGCGACGACCAGCAGCGCGGACTGCGCTGCCCAGGCCGACGGCAGGGCCGCTCCGCCGAGCAGCAGGCCCGTCGCGGTCGCGCCCAGTGTCAGCGCGAACGCCGCGAGCACGTCGGTGAGGTCGCTGTGCACGCGGCGAACCGCATGCGGCACAGCCGCGGCGGCGGCCCACGCGGCCATCACACCGACGAGCGCGATGCCGCTGAGCGAGTGACCGTCGACCTCCCGAGCTCCTCCGAACAGGAATGCGTCGCCGATCGAGAGCGTGAACGAGCTGGCCGCGATCAGCCACCCGAGCTGGGTGATGCGCGAGCGGGTGGCCGGCCGGAGCTCGACCAGCATCAGCAGGCAGACGAGCAGCAGCACGACGCTGCCTACGGCGACGACCGGTGCGCCGAAGCCGACGTGGTCCTCCCGGTGGATGAGCAGCGCGGCCGCCTCTCCGGCAGCGACCAGCCACGCGGCGGCCGCCAGCCAGTCCCAGCGCAGCCGGGCGACCAGGCAGATCGCCGCGCCCAGCATGACCGCGGCGTACAGGAGGCCGTAGGCCGTGATTTCCAGGCTGATGAGCACGGGAGCGAGCATCGCCGCGGAGATCCCGAACACCGCCAGCGGCTCCTGCCGCAGCCGGATCGCCACTCCGACCGCGAGGGCCGCGACCGCCGCCGCAAGGCCCGACGCCGCGGGAGCCGACACGTACGCGTAGAGCGACGCGGCCGCCCACAGGGTGGCGTAGAGGCCCGCGATGCCCGCGCCGGCCGCGGCGAGGATCGCGTCCGCCCGCCAGGCGCGCCGGTCGAGCTCCAGCGCGGCGCTCAGCACGGCGATCGACACGAACGTCCCGATCCCGAGCCGCATGGGAGGCGTCACCCAGCCGCGGCGCGCGGCAAGCACGAACAGCAGCACGACGCCGAGCACCGTCGCGACGGCGCCCGCCCAGGCGAGCGTCCGCGCCGTGAACACGCGAGCGGCGACTTTGCCCCAGTCGATCGGATCGCGGGCCGCACGCGGCGGGATGGGCACTCGAGCGGCAGAGGCGGCGGGCGTGGCGGCCGGCTGTCGTATGGCGGCGGTCGACCGGGGCGCCGTGGGCGGCGCGGGAACCGGGTCCTGCCAGTCGAACGACCGCACCGGCTCGGTGGCGGAATGCTCCGCCAGCGACTGCTCGAGCGCCCACACGCGGGCGGTCAGCCGCGCGATATCGGACTGGAGCTGCTCGAGTGTGGGGCGCTGGTCACTCATGAGCCACACCCGATATAGCATAAATGCTATTAGGCGTCAAGAGGTTCATGCACAGATGGTGCTGCGCATGAACCGCCGCGGCGTCGGGGCGATCCCTATGCCGTCATGCCCGCCGGCGCTCCTTCACGGGCACCGGCGCCCATCGCTCCTCGATGTTCGTCAGCTTCCACACCGCAACTGACGTCGCCCACATCAGCACGAACAGGCCGACGATCCCGTAGCCGAGCGTGCCGAAGTCGAGGCCGTTCAGCCACGTCCAGAAGCCGCCGGAGAAGGCAAACCGCGCGGACAGCACCTGCAGGAGCTCCACCGTGCCGATGGCGAGTGCCACGACAACGGAGAGGCTCGTGACCGTGATGTTGTAGTAGACCTTGCGAACCGGGTTCGAGAAGGCCCAGCCGTACGCCTGGCTCATGAAGGCGCCGTCGAGCGTGTCCATCAGGCTCATGCCGGCCGCGAACAGGATCGGCAGCGAGACGATCGCGAGCACGGGCACGGAGTGCACCGCGACCCCGGCCGCCAGCGCGAGCAGCCCCACCTCGGTCGCCGTGTCGAAGCCCAGCCCGAACAGCACGCCGAGCGGATACATCTGCCAGCTGTGGTCGATCAGCCGGAACAACCGGCCGAACCAGCGGCTCATCATCCCGCGCTGCATCAGCCTGTCTTCCAGCAGCTCGCGGTCGTACTGGCCGCCGCGCATCTCGCGGAAGATCCGCACGATGTCCACGAGCACGATCAGGTTGAGGACGCCGATCGCCCAGAGGAACGTGCCGGAGACGCCGGCGCCGATCGTCGCGCCGTAGTCCTGGAACGCCGGCACCGCCGAGTTCACCGTGCGGGCGGCCACGGCCAGCCCCGCGGCGAGCGAGAACACGATCGTCGAGTGGCCGAGCGAGAAGAAGAACCCGACGCCCATCGGCCGCTTGCCCTGCGCCAGCATCTTGCGCGTCGTGTTGTCGATGGCGGCAATGTGGTCGGCGTCGAAGGCGTGCCGGAGGCCGAACAGGTACGCGGTTAGCCCCAGCCCGACCAGCGGCCGGTAGTGGCCCGAGTAGTAGACGAAGAGCCCCCACCCGACGAGGTGCAGGACGGCCACGGCGGCGAGAAAGCCCGACAGCCGCGTCCACTCACCGCGCGAGACGTCCTTGACCCATGCCGACATCGTGAGAACCTCCATCCGGGACGACAGTGCCCGTCGTTCGCCCCAGCGCCACGATCGGTTCGCCGGGCGGCGTCCGACCGTCGCTTGTCAGCCATCCATTCTGGCAGTGGGGTGGAGGATCGGGAGATCGAGCGGCGCGCGAGCACGGCGCTCGCGCGGTGCACTCGCTACGCCGACGGCGCGAGGCGGCGTTGCCGGTGCAGCTCGGTCACTCGGTGTAGCGCGGCGGCACGTCGGAGCCCGGCTCCTGGCCGTCGACCGACGTCGCTGCCGCACCGCTCCCGGCGAAGCTCCGCTGCCGCACGGGAGCGTCGACCACCTCGGCGCTGGGGGCGCCCGCGTACACCCAGCCGATCACCGTTCCCGCGATGGCGAGCAGCGCGGGCAGCCCGACCACCCAGACCCACGGGTTGTCACTGCTGCCCGTGTAGTGCGGGGCATCGAGCACCGTCACGAGGACGCCGCCGATGACGAAGCCAACCGCCGTGCCGCTGAGGATGGTGAACAGACGGCGCCGACGCCGCGGTGGGCTGTCCCCCGCGATCGGCGCGCCCTTGCTGGACTCGCTCCGGCGAACGTCGAACTGATCGGGCGTTGCCATGCCGGGTCCGTACCCGCCGCCTGCGGGGGCAAACATGCCGCTACGCGGCGCGATCGATCCGGCATGCGTAGCACCCCGGCCCGGCGAAGTGAACGAAGACGTAGGCCGTGGCCGGCTCATCGAACAGGGCTGTCGCCGCCTGCTCGACGTCCCGCCCCTCCACCACCGCATTGCCCGTGATCATGTGGCGGCTGTCGTAGCCGCGCAGGGACAGCCTCCGCCCCGGCAGGATCTCGGGCAGCTCGCTGCTCGCGCGGTGCCCGGCGCACGGGCCGGCGTGGACGTACACCGGGCTCGCCGCGGCATAGGGGCTGGCCTCGCAGGGCGGCTGGACGGACAGCAGGAGCACGCCCTCGCCGGCCTGGGCTTCCGCGAGGCAGCAGCGAACGGGGAACGGCGCGTCCGCTGCGGCAGGCGCGACGGCCGTTCCGGCCGCGAGCGCGGCGGTGCGTGCGGCGTCGACCAGCGGGGCGGGAAGCGCGGAATATACGAGCGACGGCATGGGGGCGGCTCCTTGTCGGTTGTCCCCGGTGAAACGGCCGCCGCGGCCGCCGCGTGAGATCGCGTCAGCGCCGGTCGCTGCGGCGGCGTCGCTTGTTGCCCCGCATCGAGCGCGCCGCGCGCCGCACCAGGTCGCGCGGCCCTTCCCCCGGCCGCCCCTCGACGACGCCCACCGACACACCACCGCTGATCTGCGCGACGCGCGGATGCAGCGGCTGGCGTCGGAACCGGCGGAGGATCCGCTTCGCCTGCTTGCGCGCCTGCTTCTCGGTCGTGTCGGGCAGGATCACGATGAACTCGTCACCGCCCATCCGCGCGGCCACCGTGCCGTCCTCGACCGCCTCGACGATCGTGCGGGCGAGCGTGCCGATCAGGTGGTCGCCCTGCTCGTAGCCGAGCGCGTCGTTCACGTCCTTCAGGCCGTCGACGTCCAGCAGGAGCAGGCACACGTCCGAGCCGCTGCGGCAGATGCGCTCGAGCTCGTTGTCGAGCGCCCGCCGGTTCGCCAGGCCCGTCAACTGATCCGTCAACGCCGCCCGCCGCAGCTCATCGGCTTCGAGCCGGGCGTGCACCAGCGGAGCGACCACGTCCGCATACCGGCGGAGCTGGCCCCGCTCCTGCGCTCTGATCCAGCCGCCACCGGGCCGCGCGGCAACCAGTTCCCCCAGCCGCACGCCGGCATGCCGCAGCGGCACCCGCACCTCCGTGCCGTCAGGCCGCAGGTCGAGCAGCGCGATGGTGTCGTCCTCCCGCGGCGGCACGGGCGGCGGCGCGTCGAAGATCTGCCCGGCCAGGCAGCGCGGGTCGAAATGCTCGAGCGTCAGAGTGATCTCCGGCACCAGCTCCTCCGCCCCCTCGCAGACCGCCTCCGGCAGCAGCTCGAGGCGACCCTCGTCGAACACCTCGGCGAGGATCATGGGCAGCGTCTGGTCGAAGGCCCGTTCGGCCTCCGGATTCCAGGCATTGTCATCTGCTGGTACGGCCGCGTCGGAGCCGCGCACGGTCATGCAACGACTGTACGTGGCATTCGGGGGATGCGCGCTCACCCATAGGGGTGAGCGTCAGTCGTGGTCGCCGCGGTCGCGGAGGTGATCGGTCGCCAGACGCAGCCGGTCCCGCAGCCGCAGCTGCTGCGTGTCCTCGCCCACGTCGGCCGGATCGATCGGATCGAGCGCCATCGGCTCCGGCTCGGACAGGGGCTGCGGCGCCTGACGCGCGTAGTGCAGCTGACGCTCGAGATCGTCGACGCGGTCGAGCAGCATCGCGATCGCCCGGCCCATGGCGCGGCGCTCCGGATCCTCCACCCCTGACAGCTGCTGCGCCCAGCGGCGAAGCTCCCGCTGCTCCCCCACGTTCATCGCGCAAAGTGTACGCGACAAACGCGGGGAAGCGAGCGGGCCTACCTGCCGTCGACCGAGACCTCGACCAGCGCGAAGCTCGTTGCGTCGCCGCCCAGCTCCGACACGGCGAGATCCGCGCCACCCGTCAGGGCACCGGTGTACTCGAGCCCGGGCACCGGGACGGCGGCCGTCCGCCACATCCCCGTGTCGGTCTTCGTGATCGTCACCGACTGCTCGGCACCGGCGCCCCAGGAGACGTCGAAGCTACCCGTGCCGTTGTCCAGATACGTGACGTTCACGGTCGTCTGCGCACCCTCGATGCCGCTGCGGAATGCCGGGTCGAGCGCGAAACTCATCGTGCTCTGCGCCGTTCCCCCGGTGATGCGGCGCGCATAGCGCCCCCACCGCTGCCCGGCCGGGCCGATCATCGACGCGCCCGCGTTGCTGTCGACCGCCGTCGACGTCGTGCTCGGGTCGAGCTGCGTCATGAACCAGGTGAAGTTGCCGGCCATCCGCCCGCTGCCCTGGCGCAGCGCCACCCAGGCGCCCGGCGAGCCGGCGGGATCCCACTGGTGGCCCGCGTAGCGGTCGGCGAAGTCGAAGGCCGCCCGGTACTCGGGATCCGTCTGGCCCTGGGCCAGCACGTTCCCGTACACGGCGATCGAGCGCACGCCCTTGTCGAGCTCCATGAGGATCCGCCACCAGTTCCAGCTGACGAGGTTCTTCTTGCCGGCGTAGCTGATCGGCTCCCAGTAGGCATTGGTCGCCCCGAGCCGCACGTTGTCGTAGGCGTACACGTCGAATGCGTCGCGCACGGGGTTGGGATCGATGTCGGATGCGGTGCCCATGATCCAGGCCCCGCCGCTGCCGAGCCACGTCGTCGGGCAGTGCCCCGGCCACTGCGTCCACACCTGGGCTCGCAGGGCCACCTGCACGTCGGGCAGCAGCTGCTGCCGGTACAGGTTCATGACGTTGTAGTAGAACTGGTTGCGGATGTCCTTCGACCACGCGGTCGAGACCTTGTGCCCGCTCGGCGTCGGCTTGCACGAGTAGCCGCTGGGCATGTCGGTCAGCTCCGTGCCGATCGCGTTCGGCGCGGCGCGCACCAGCGCGACGGACGACCTGTACTGCGAAGCCTTGATGTGGGCCGCGAGCGCCGACACCAGCTCGGTCTGCACGGTCATGAAGGCCGGATCCCAGTACTGCGGAGCGGGCTGGCCGTGCACGAGCCCGCAGTTCGCCACCACGTTCCAGAGCCATGACGGCTTGGTCTTGGTCGAGTTGACCTGCACGGTGGCCACCTTGCCGATCGAGGCGTAGTACTTCAGCTCGGAGTCGAGCGTCGACCACGCGAACGTCCGCCGCTTCGGCTCGATCGTCGCCCAGTCGAGGGTGATCTGGCCGCCCTTGACGTACGGCGCGGCGGCCGCCGAATCCTTGCCCCAGACCTGGTAGATGCCTGCGGGAGGCAGCGTGCCCGCGGATGCGGAGGCGGTGAGCGCGCCCCAGGCGAGAAGTGCGAGGAGCGCAACGCTGATGCGTCGAGTAAGCATTCGAGACCCCTTCCTTCACGGCCGACCCCGGCCTGAAGGGGTACATCGGTCGGCTCGGAGGCGGCCCGTCCCCCGCCCGGTGGTTCGTGCCATCCCCCGATCGGAGGCGGGCCACGCCCCCGATTCGGGTGTGCCGCCGGGCGCAATCCCGCATGGCTCCGTGGAGCCGCGGTCAGGACTGGCGGATGGTGCGCTCCCAGTTGGAGAACCGCGGCTGGGCGGTCATCCCGGCGCGCTCGTAGAGCCGCGTTGCGCCCGTCGTCGACTCACTGTCGACGATCAGCGTGACGCCGGAGCGGCCGCGGTCGTGGAACTGCGCGAAGCTGCGCCGCAGCAGGGCCTCCCCGATGCCGCGGCCTCGCTCCGCCCGCCGCACGCCCAGCAGGTCAACGTGCCCGAAGGCCGGATCCTCGTCCGCCTGAGCCAGCCCGAGCAGCGCGCCGACCACCCGCCCTTCGCGGCGGGCGACGTGCCAGAGCGAGGGATCGTGATGCTCGACCGCGGTGACATGCGTATGCAGCCAGATCTCACGCGGCGCAAGGCTGTCGCCGAAGTGATCCTCGAACGCCTCGGCCAGGCAGTCGTAGACGTCCGCCTCGCGCCCCGGCTGGATCACGTCGAAGGCGATGCCGGGCACCTCCCCGGGGGGCTCCGGCGGGCCGTCGAAGCGCCGATGCATCGCCCAGAAGATGCGCCGCTCGACGAAGCCGTGCGCCGCCAGCAGCGCGGCCACCTGGGGTTCCTCGGCGAGCGCGCCCATCCGCCAGACGACGGGCTCGCCGGCCGGCGCGAGCCGTGCGAACGCGGCGGCCCGCCGCTCGAGCTCCTTCACGATCGCCGAGCCGACGCCCCGCCCGTGGTGCGCAAGCGCAACGCCGCCGATCGAGAACACGGAGGTATGAGGAGCGTCCGAGGAGAGGAAGAAGTACCCGGCAATTGCGCCGTCCGGCGCGAGCACGACCCCGAAGTCGCGCTCGAGGTCGGCCCCGGGCGCCGTCCAGGGAGCCGTCACCCAGTCGAGCGACGTGAACTCGACGCCGACCAGCGCCCGCGTCTCGTCATTCAGCATACGGACGATGGCCGGGCCATCGTCCAGGCGCGGCGCGCGCACGCGGTATCCCGGCGGGAACGGCACGAGCACGATCCTACCGGCGTGCGGCCGGCTGACCTCCGGGGCGCGGGCGGGCGTGCCGGCCCCGGAGGTCGAGCCGCACCGGTCAGGTCAAGCGGCGATGACCGCTGTGACCGGTGACCAGCCGGTAGATCGACAGCAGGATGAGCGACCCGATGATGGCCGTGACCCACGTCGAGATGTCGAAGAAGTCATCCAGCGGATGCGCGTTGAACAGCGCGGCCGCCAGAAAGCCCCCGGCGATGGCGCCGACGACACCGATGATCATCGTGACGATGAAGCCGCCGGGGTCGTCTCCCGGCATGATCGCCTTGGCGATCGCACCGGCCAAGAGACCGAGGATGAGGAACGCGATGATGCCCATGAACCCTCCTGGTTTCGATTGAACGTCAGTGCCCTACCCGGCGTGTCGAATGGCTAACCAGCCGGCAACGGGGCGTGGTGCCGGAAAGCCTCACTGACGCGGGGCCGGCACACACCCGGCCGATGGGTCCGGGAGGCTGTACCGGGCTGATCTAGACTCCCGCGCCGTGTCCGCTCCCGACCAGCCCCGCGACGCGCTCGAGCGCCGCTACCGGGCACGCAGCCTGTGGCTCGACGGGCTCGCCGAGCCGCTCGCTCCCCGGCCGCCGCTGGCAGGCGACACCGACTGCGACGTGGCCATCGTCGGCGCCGGGTTCACCGGCCTGTGGGCCGCCTACTACCTGAAGCGGCACCAGCCCGACCTGCGGATCGTGGTCGTCGAGCGGGAGATCGCGGGCTACGGCCCGTCGGGGCGAAACGGCGGCTGGGTGTCGTCCGGCATCTCCGGCAGCGCGTCCGCATACCGGCGCCGCGGCGGGACGGACGCCGTCCGCCGCGCCGAGCGGGAGACGGAGCGCACCGTCGACGAGATCGGCGCGGTGGCCGGCCGTGAGGGCATCGAGTGCGGGTACCTGAAGGCCGGCGACCTGATCGTCGCGACCACACCACCGCAGCGCGACCGGCTGGTCGCATCCGCGCGCGCCAACGGCGATCTGGGTGCGACGGACGACGACGTGCGCGTGCTCTCGCCCGAGCAGAGCGCCGCGTACGCGCGCGTGGCCGGGTGCGTCGCCGCCTCCTACTCACCCCACGCCGCGCGCGTGAATCCCGCACAGCTCGTGCGTGGTCTGGCAGCGGCATGCGAGCGGCTCGGCGTGACGATCCACGAGCGCACGGCGGCGCTGTCGGTCGAGCCGCGCGCGGTGCGCTGCCAGGGCGGCCGGATCCGCGCCGAGACGGTGCTCCGCGCGACGGAGTCCTACACGACGCAGCTGCGGGGACAAGCGCTCCGCTACCTGCCGCTCTACTCGCTCATGATCGCGACCGAGCCGCTGCCGGCCGACGTCTGGCACGAGCTCGGCTGGCGAGACGGGCTGCTGGTCGGCGACCGCCATCACCTGTTCTTCTACGCACAGCGCACGGCCGACGGGCGGATCGCCATCGGCGGCCGGGGCGCGCCGTACCGGCTGCGCACACCCATTGACGAGGCGCACGAGCGCTCGGCCGCCGTGCGCGCGCGGCTCGAGCGCGCGCTGCTGCGGCACTTCCCCGCGGCAGCCGGCGCCCGGATCACCCACCACTGGGGCGGGCCGCTGGCTGTGCCGCGGGACTGGAGCATGAGCATCGGGTACGACCGCTCGAGCGGCTTCGGGTGGTCCGGAGGCTACTCCGGGCACGGTGTGGTCTCGGCAAACATCGGCGGCCGCACGCTCGCGGATCTCGTGCTCGGACGTGAAAGCGACCTCGTCTCGCTCCCGTGGGTCGGGCATCGGAGCCGCCGCTGGGAGCCAGAGCCGCTTCGGTTCCTGGCCTCGCGGGCGATCGTCCGGGTGCTGGAGAGCGCGGACAGGAGCGAGGACACCACCGGCCGGCGCGCTCGCCGAACGAACGTGCTCGCGCCCGTGATGCCGCCTCACTGACCACGCCGACTGGTACATTTGTACCAGTCCCTCGACGCAAGGAGCGTGCATGGTCGACGTGGTCGTGATCGGAGGCGGATTCGCCGGAGTGACCGCCGCGAGAGAGGCGGCACAGGCCGGGCGGTCGGTGCTGCTGCTCGAGGCGCGCGACCGCATCGGCGGCCGCACGTGGACCGCCCCCTGGGCCGGGCACGACATCGAATACGGCGGCGGCTGGGTGCACTGGCACCAGCCCCACACCTTCTCGGAGGTGACGCGCGCCGGGCTCGGGGTCGTGCTCTCGGGAGACGCCGACGTGGCAGGCTGGTACGTCGGCGATGAGCGCCGCACCGGCCCCATCGCGGATCGCGACGCGATCGCAAACCGCGGGTGGGTGCGCTTCGTGGAGGGCGTCGAGCAGGCGCTGCCGAACCCCCACGATCCGCTGCTCGCAATCGACCAGCTCCGCCGCTTCGACGACATGACGATCGCCGATCGGATCGCAGAGCTCGGCCTCGACGAGGAGACCCACGATGTGCTGTGGGCGGAGCTCGAGTCGGTTGCGCACGGGCCGCTGGACGACGCGGGAGCGGTCAGCATCCTGCGCTGGCACGCCCTCTCGGGATACAGCCTCCAGCTCACGCAGTACACAGGGGGCCGGGTCACACTCGGGACGGGCACGCGCGGGCTGATCGAGGCGATCGCCTCCCAGGCGACGTTCGAGACGCGCCTGGAGACGCCGGTCGCGGCGGTGCGGCAGCGGAACGGCGCCGTGGAGGTGGAGACGCGCGGCGGCGAGGTGATCCAGGCGTCGCTGGCGGTCGTCGCGGTGCCTCTGAACACGCTCCACGCGATCGACTTCGAGCCGGGGCTCTCGGAGGGCAAGCAGGCCGGCATCGCACTCGGCCAGTCGTCGCGCGGCATCAAGATCTTCGTTCACGCGACCGGCGACCCGAAGACCCAGAACAGCATCCGGCCGGGCCACCCGTTCGGCTACATCGACACCGAATGGGTCGAGCCGGACGGGAGCCAGATCCTGATCGGGTTCGGCATCGATGCGGAGAGCTGCGACGCAACCGACCTCGATGGGGTGCAGCGAGCGCTCGACGACATCATCCCCGGATACCGGGTCGTCGGAGCAGCCGCACACGACTGGCTGGCAGACGAGTTCGCACAGGGAACCTGGGCGATCCACCGGCCCGGCTGGTACAGCCGCCACTACGACGAGATGCGCCGCCCGGAGGGCCGCGTGGCCCTGGCCGGCTCCGACGTCGCGGCGGGCTGGTCGGGCTTCATCGACGGCGCAATCGAGTCCGGCCTGCGCGCCGGCGCGTGGGTGCGCAGCATGACGTGAGCGACCGGCGGGAGGTCGTGCTCGAGGCCACGCTGCGCGTCATCGCGCGCAACGGCGTCGACGCGGCCACCCACCGTGCGGTGGCGGCGGAGGCGGGCGTCGCGCTGGCCTCGACCACGTACCACTTCGCCTCGAAGGCGGATCTCGTGCGCCAGGCGCTCGAGCTGGTGATCGAGCGCTCGACGGCCGCCGTCGCCCGGCATGCTGCTCCCCCCGGCCCGGCGGACGCGGAGGAGCTGGCGGACCGCCTGGTCGAGCTCGCCGGCGCGCTCGCGCACGACGAGCGAGCGCCGCTCACGGCGCAGTACGAGCTGCTGCTCGAGGCCGGCCGGCGCGCCGAGCTGCGGCCGCTGGCCGAGCGCTGGAACGACGCCTACCTCGGCGCGCTGGTCGCGATGGTCACGCGCGCAGGCCTGCCCCGGCCCGAGCTTGCCGCCGAGATCGTCTCGAACGTGCTCGAGGGCGCGCTCCTGAACCAGCTGGCACTCCCACGGCCCGGGTTCGTGCAGGGGCCGCTGCAGGAGATGATCCGCTCGACGGTCCGCGGGCTCGCCGGCCGCTAGAGCGACCCGTGAAACGTGTCGCAGGCCGCCGGGTTGCCGGTGTTGTGGCCGACGGTGAACCAGTGCCGGCGCTCCGCGGACGAGCCGTGCGTCCACGACTCCCGGTCGACGTGCCCCTGGAACTCCTTCTGGATGCGGTCGTCACCGACCGCCGCCGCCGCATCCAGCGCGTCGGCGACGTCGCTCTTCGTGATGGTGGTCAGCAGCGCGTTCGGCCCGGCTGCCGCGTGTGCGGCCCACACGCCGGCAAAGCAGTCCGCCTGGAGCTCCACGCGGACGGACGCGCTCTGCGGCCCCTGCTGGTCGTTCCCGATCCTCGCCAGCGTACCCTCCTGATCCTGCACGTGGTGCCCGTACTCGTGCGCGATCACGTACGCCTCCGCCAGCGGCCCGCCGCGAGCGCCGAACTGGGTATGCAGCTGATTGAAGAACCCGATGTCGAGGTACACGTATCCGTCACCCGGGCAGTAGAACGGGCCCGTGTCAGTGCTCGCGGTGCCACACGCGGTCGGGGTCTGCCCGGTGAACAGGCGCGTCTTCGCGACCTCGTACGTGGCGCCCGCCTGCCGGAACTCCTGCGCCCAGAAGCGCTGCACGCTGTTGACGTAGCCAACGATGCGGCACTCCTCGCTCGCGTTCGCGCTCGCGCCGGTACGGCACGACGAGAGGTCGTTGTGCGGCGACGACCCGGAGCCGGCGCTGTTTGCGAGCACCAGGACGACCACGACGATCAGCCCGACGATGCCACCGCCGCCGCCGATCGCCATGCCCGGCATGCCGCCGCCCGAGCCGAGGCCGCCGCCGAAGCCTCCACCTCGGCGATCCTCGATCTGCGAAGGATCGAGCCGGGCGCCGCGGCGGAACTTCACGTCGCCGCCAGCGCCTCCTCGCGGGAGCGGTGCACCGGCAGCCGGTCGGAGAGACCGGCCAGGTCGACCAGGCGAGCCGCGAAGCTCCCCTCGGGAACGACCAGGCCGAAGCGTCCGCCCCCGTCGGCGCGGCTCGCGTGCGCCTCCACGATCGCGCCGAGGATTGACGAGTCGAGGAAGACTGTGTCGGAGAGATCTACCACCAGCGGATCAGTACCCGGGAGACTGCGAATTTGATCGCGTAATGCGGCGACGGTCGCGAGGTCATGCTCGCCGGTCAGCCGCACGACCCACGTCGGCGCGTCCCCTTCCCGATCGATCTGCACGCCGCCGAGGCTCGTCACGGTGCCGGAGTCTACTGGAGGTGAAGGTTTTTCGGCCGAGAGGCGGGGGCACCCTGGGCGTATGCCGGAACCGACGGCATCGACCGCGGTCCGTCGCAGGCTCCCGTCGAGCACCGCGGCACTCGCTCAGCTGCGGTCGGTTGCCCGCTCGTACGCCGCCGCTCAGTGCGGGGTGGACGAGGACCAGTCCCAGCTGATCGCGCTGGCCGTCTCCGAGGCGGCCACGAACGTGGTGCGGCACGCCTACCCGGGACGCCGGGGCATGATCGACTTCGAGGCGGAATCCGACGGTAACGAGCTGCGGATCCGGATCGCCGACGCCGGGGTCGGCATGGCGGCCGAGTCGCCCGATCGCGGGCTCGGGGCCGGCCTGCGGATCATGCGGGGCCTGGCCCAGACCAGGGTCGCTTCCCGGCCTGGGGCGGGGACGGAGGTCGAGCTGGTCTTCCCGCTCCGGAGCGCTACGCCGCGCCCAGCGTTCGCGGAGCCTCCACCACATCCTCGTCGCCTACAGGAGTGAGCTCGGGCGCCTGTGGCGCGCGCGGCACGCGATCGAGCGGCTCGATCGCCGCGATCTCCTTGTCATGCCCGACGACCCCCTGGTCGGCGAACTTCCGCGCGCTGACCAGCACACGCGTCTCGAACGACCCGACCGCCGCGTTGTAGGCGTCGACCGCGGTTCCCAGCCCGCGGCCGAGCTTGCGGACGTGGTCCGCGAGGCTGCCGAGCCGGGTGTGCAGTTCGCGCCCGAGCTCGCTGATCTCGCGCGCGTTTTCGGCGACCCGCTCCTGCTGCCACCCGTAGTGCACGGCGCGAAGCATCGCGATCAGCGTGGTCGGCGTCGCGATCAGCACCTGTTCGGCGACGCCCTGCTCGATCAGCGACGGATCCTGCTCGAGCGCCGCGTTGTAGAAGTGCTCCCCGGGCAGGAACAGCAGCACGAAGTCCGGAGCCTCGGAGAACTGCGACCAGTAGCTGCGGGCGCTGAGCTTGCGAACGTGGTCGCGAAGCAGGCGCGCGTGCTCGGCCATGTGGCGCTGACGGTCAACCTCCTCGGTGGCGTCGTAGGCGTCGAGGAACGCCTGCAGAGGCGCCTTTGCATCGACCACCACCTTCTTGCCGCCCGGCAGGTTGACGATCAGGTCCGGCCGCATGGCGCGGTCGTCATCGCGCACGGTCACCTGCTCGGCGAAGTCGCAGTAGGAGACCATGCCCGCCATCTCGACGACGTTGCGCAGCTGCATCTCACCCCAGCGGCCGCGCGCCTGCGGCTTTCGCAGCGCGGCCACGAGCGCCCCCGTCTCGCCCCGCAGCCGGTCCTGCGACTCGACCATGTGCTTGAGCTGCTGCTGGAGCGCGCTCGCCCCCGCGGCGCGCTCGCGGTCCAGCCGCTCGAGCCGCACGTCGACCTTGCTCAGCTGCTCGCTGATCGGGGCCACCAGCTGGGCGACCGCCTTCTCGCGCTTCTCGAGCTCTCCGCGCGCCTCGGCCTGATACGAGCCGAGCGCCTGGCGGGCCAGCGTGAGGAACTGCTCGTTGTTCTGCTTCAGCGCCTCGGCGGACAACGACCGGAACCGGTCCTCCGCCATCTCGCGCTCGGTCTGGAGCCGCTCCTCGAGCCGGGCGCCGTCGAGCGCAAGACGGTCGCGCTCCTGGCGGACGGCCGACAGCTCGGCAAGGCGAGGGCGCAGGGCGACGAGCGCGATGCCCGCGCCGATGACGATTCCGAGTACGAGCCACAGCATGGAATACCCGTCCTTTCCGAGCGCCCCGGCCTTACAGCAGGGGGTCTGAAAGCATGCCAGCCGGGTCGGACGGAGCCCGACGCGCTAGTCGCCGGCGTGCGATGGCACGCCGGGCGGCTCGTGCGCCAGGTACGGCAGCCGCCGGTCGAGCCACCGGGGCAGCCACCAGTTCCACTCGCCAAGCAGCCGCATGGTGGCCGGCACGAGCACCAGCCTGGTGACCGTGGCGTCCACGGCGATCGCCACGGCCAGCCCCAGCCCGATCTCCTTGATCGCGGGGACGCCGGTGAGCACGAAGCTGGCGAACACGACCGTCATGATCGTCGCCGCCGAGGTGATGATCCGCGCGCTGCTCGCAAGTCCCTCGGCAACCGCCCGCTCGTTGTCGCCGCACTCCTCGTACCGCTCCCTGATGCGGGAGAGCAGGAACACCTCGTAGTCCATCGCCAGGCCGAACGTCGTGGCCAGGATCAGGGCGGGGCTGAGCGTGTTGATGTGCCCGAGCGAGTGGAAGCCTGTCCAGTCGAACCAGCCCCACTGGAACACCGCCACGATCACGCCGTAGGAGGCGCCGATCGAGAGCAGGTTCATCACCACGGCCTTGAGCGGAAGCACGACGGAGCGCAGCAGGGCCAGCAGCACCAGGTACGAGAGCCCGAGCACGAGCGCCATCACCTTCCAGAGGTCGCCGCCCACCTGCTCGTTGAGGTCGCGGTTGAACGCGGACACGCCGCTGACCAGCCCGCGATCGCCCACCCACGACCGCACCCGCGGCACCAGCGTGTCGGTGGCCGCGCTCGACTCCGGATCGACCCGCAGCTGGCCGACCACGAGCACGCTAGGGCCCGCGCGCTCGAGCCCGGCGGCGACCACCAGCGGATCGCGGGCGAGGCGGTCCCGCAGCCGTGCGGCCACGGCGGCCGGGCCGGCGGCGCCCGCGTCGGACGGGCGGACGAGGATCGTCATGGCGCCCTCGTGCCCCTGGCCGGGGCCGGTGATCCGGCGCGTCAGGATGTCGTTCGCCACCCGCACCTCGGTGGATGCGGGCAGCTGCTCGAGCGAGCGGTTGGCCGTGACCATGGCGAAGCCGGGCAGCGCAAGGACGATCAGCAGCGTGGCGGCGGCTCCGGCCGAGAGCAGCGGGCGGCGCATGACGCGGCGCGACCAGCCGAGCCAGAAGGCGCTCGCGTCGCGCCGGCGGCGGGACGGCAGCCGCAGCCGGTTGATCCGCGGGCCCAGCAGCATCAGCACGGCCGGCAGCAGCGTCATGCCGGCCAGCACGGCGATCGCAACGACGATCACCGCCGCCAGCGCCATCGACTGCAGCGCCCGCACCGGCACGATCCACACGGAGGCGAGCGACACGACGACGGTCATGCCCGAGAACGCGACGGCGGTGCCCGAGCTGCGCATCGCGCTTTCGACGGCCCGGCCGGTCGGGACGCCCGCCAGCAGCTCCTCGCGGAAGCGCGCCAGGATGAACATCGAGTAGTCGACGGCGACGCCGACGCCGATCATCGTCACCATCGTGGTGGCGTACACCGAGACCTCGGTGTGCGAGGCGATGCCGTAGACGATGGCGAACGCGATCGCAACCGATACGGCGCCGAGCGCCGCCGGCACGAGCGTGGCGACGACGGCGCCGAACAGCACGAGCAGGGCGATCAGGATGATCGGCGAGGACAGCGTCTCGGCGCGCGTCACCCCGCGCTCGGTGATGTCCTGGAAGGCAGCGAAGTTGGCGGACGGACCGAGCAGGTAGGTGCGCACGGGCCCGCTCGTGCGCTGGACGAGGCCCTCGAGGTCGCGGGAGATCTGGAGCGAGCGGTTCTGGTCGATCGGGGCGAAGCCGAGGAACGAGACCGTGCGGCCATCCGGCGACATCTGCGGCTTGCTGCGGAAACGGATGACGGGGTAGCGGCGGACGACGTCGGCCCGCACGGCCGCGGCTCGCGCGCGAGCGGCCTGCGGCGTGTCGGCGTCGACGAGGAAGGAGAACGAATAGGCACCGCGCCCGGGCAGGGCATTCAGGTAGTCGATGGCCGTCTGCGACTGCGAGCCGGGCACCTCGAAGCCGCCGGAGGACAGCCGCCCCTGGGCACGGCTCGCGAACGGCAGCGCGACCAGGACGAGGGCGATCCAGACCGCCACCACCCACCATGGGCGGCGCGTGCACACGGCCGTGGTGCGCAGGATCAGGCGCTCCATCGGTCAGGCATGGTAGCCACGGCCCCGTGCCTCCCCGGCCAACCGTCGGCTATCCTCGCAGGGCGTGCGGGCGTAGCTCAGTGGCAGAGCAAGAGCCTTCCAAGCTCAAGACGGGAGTTCGATTCTCCTCGCCCGCTTCGTCGTCGTCGGTACGCGTCCAGGCATGGTTCTCACGAATGTTCGAATCGGTCACGCCGCGTCGATCCGTCACCTTCTCCCGGGCTCGCGTGGGTAAGGCGCTCACCCGTACGCCAGGGACCGCCAAAAGATCAGGGGTCGGATCAGGGTGATGCCCTGATGACCATGAGGCGCGAAGACCTCATCATTCAGCGCATGCCCCGTTACCTCCTTCAGCACCGGCACGAAACCCGCCGATTGCGGCGTCGTCTTCGCGTCGTTCAAGGGACACGAGAGCCCGCTCAGGCACGCGAGTGCGCTGGCGTCCTGCAGCTTCGGCCATCCGGCACCACGCGAATACGCGGACGAACTGCGAAGGGTCGTGCCCGACCCCTGCGGCTGTTCGCGGAGGCTCGGCGGTGTGGCGGCAATCCGCCTACACCGCCAGGCCGTATTCCTGACCGTGAGCAGCACCCAGACAAGCGAGGTCACGGCACTCCCACTGACCGGCGGGTGCAACTGCGGCCGAGTCCGCTACGAGGTCACCACGCCGCTCGTGACAGCGAGCTATTGTCACTGCAAGCGCTGCCAGCGCCGAAGCGGAGCCGCCGCATCGCCAAACGCCCACCCAGCACCCGGCAGCTTCCACATCGTCGCAGGCAAAGACGCACTGCGCATGTGGAAGCCCGCAGACAGCGCAGGCCGAAAATGGTTCTGCTCCCATTGCGGCTCCCACATCTACGGCGACAATCCAAGCCACCCCGACTCGATCGGCATCCGCATGGGCACCTTCGACAACGATCCAATCATTCGGCCAACCCAGCGTCAGTTCGTCACATACGCCGCGCCGTGGGAACCCCTGCCCACGGACAACCTCCGGAGCTTTCCTGAAAGCCGCCACACAGACCATCCCGGCAAGCTTCGAGCGCCTTGAGACCGACATAGCCGAAGACGTGCCCTTACCTAATCTGGGCGAGCGGATGGCCGTCTCTCGCGCGCCAAACCCTCCACAGACAAAGACCGCGAAGCCGACGCACTACTCCTCGAAGCGCCTGTCGGCTGCGCGGCCGGGTTACCGGCCGCTGCATCTCGGACACGATTCCATGTCCGAGTTGCCGCTACCGCCCCTGGCAGAGCACGAGGACGGCCAGAGCGAGTGCGGATGTCGGCCAAGCGGCTGGGTTGTGGGGGATCTTCGCCATCTTGGCAGGAGGGGCCATCGCCAGCGTCCTCATTGTTGCCGAGAAGCGACAGCCCGGTTATCTGCTTCTCGTTGTCGCGCTCGCTTTCTCGGCTTGGCTGATGGCGTATGTCGCGCGGCATTTCGCGGCTCTAGTAACGATGGATCAGGACGGGTTCTCCGCTGTGACTGTTGGGTTGCGGCGCGAAGGTTGGCGGTGGGCGGAAACGCGGGCAGAGCACACCGGAACTCCTCCGGCCTATTCGGCCCCATCGTGTCGTTGGGCACATCGTGGACGAGGGTGTCCACATCGACCTGCGCAGGACGGAAGGCGGCTACGACAAGGCCATGCGATTCGCTATCGAACATGCGGCGGAGCGCGTCACGTTCGAGGCAGCCGTGTCCGAATCGCTCCGACGCACGAAGTGGTAGACCGCCGCTCGCGCACCCGCTCCATCCTGCCCGGCATCGGCGCAGACCTCAAGGTGCTACTGGGCCGGCAGCCCGACTACAGAAAGCTGCCGCCTGGGTAGCGATCACACCGAATGTTCGACCCTTCGATGAGTTCATTCACGCCAGACCTCAAGGTGCTGGTGGGCGGGGGAGCATTGCGAAACCATGTCCCAACTGCCGTCGTCGGCCTGCTCGCAGATGTTCTCGTCGAGGTAGTAGCCCGTCCCGGCGACCTCGACAGCGAGGAGCACCCACGCGCCGCCGTCCCCAGTGGCTCGCGAGGCGACTACGTGGGTGATGCCGTTCGGCATTGAGTGACGCGCAGCATCCTCCGGCGAGGCGAACCCTTCCATATGGGCATTTTGGTCGATTCGACGCCCAAGAGCACCGCGAGGTCTGCGCCGATGCCCGAGGCGCAACCCCATCAATACCCCGACGGCGGGCGAGTCGCCGAGCGCGGCGGATCGGCTTGGAGGGATTCGAGGCTACGTTCGGTGAAGCCACTTCCCAAACGCTGCTCAACTAACCGCGCTCAGGGCAAGCGATCGCAACGCTTCGCCATATACCGCTACGACGCTACGCTGCTAGGCGTTCGGAAGTCAGAGCCGACCCACGCACTGGTCAGGGCACCGAGCCAGATGAAGCGCGAGTCTCTAAGCCACTCACGCAGCGAACGGTGTTCGTTGGGACTTGCTCTCAACGTCTAGTCGCCTTCATGCCTGCTTCGCGACGGAGGCCACCTCCGCGTCACGAATCCACGGCCCCGGAACCGGTTCGTGTATTCCGACCACTCGCGGTCTGCGCGATCCCGCCGCCACTGCTCGCGATCCCGCCGCCACTGCACTCGATAGGCGGTCGGCAAGCTCACGATAAAGGCGAGGAAGACCGCAAGCATCGCCGCGTTGAACAGGAAACGTCGGTCAGGGGCCAGCCCATCGGCTACCAGTTTGAGACCGAGACCCAGCCCAGCGGCTGAGATAGCAGCGTCAATCCGATGGAGTGGATGAGGAACGCGATGAGGTATCTGCCTCGCGTTCCACACCCCCGCGACAAGCCCGGCCACAACTAAGCAAACAGCCACGACCCGATAACGCGGCGCTGCGTCGTGCCACGAACCGGCTACGAGCCAACCAACCACAACGAGCGCGGGGCCCCAGAAAACGAAGGCCCAGGCAACTTTCCAGGTCGGGATAGGGTTCACCGCTCCTAGTATCGCCGTCCCGACCGCTCGCCGTAAGTCCGACTATCGAGGAGCGGGGCGACCGAGCGGGAAGCGGTTACAAGTCCCGGCTCCCCCACAGCCACGAGAGCGACAAACCCGGCACACGGTCACGCCGAGACCATCGGCAACCCGTCAGGGTGCCTTGACGCCGCCTCCGGCGGGCACCCAGCCGTCGTCAGTCCCTCTCTGTAGGGTCATCACGCAGGCGGGGCAGGCTCCGAAGAACCTCACCCTCGTGGCATCGGCGCAGACCTCAAGGTGCTACTGGGCGCGGGCTAGGATCGAGCCATGTCGGTTCTTCTTTGGGATTTCGACGGCACGCTTGCCCGTCGGCCTGGTATGTGGCGCAGCTGCTTGATCGACGTGCTTGATGAGCAGGTGCCGGGCCACGCGGTCACCACCGAGGCGCTTCGCCCCTCACTCAAAGACGGGTTTCCTTGGCACCGGGCGGACACGCCGCACCCTGAACTTTGTGACCCGGAAGCCTGGTGGAATCACGTCGAACCGCTTTTCGCTTCAGCGTACGCGAGCGTCGGCTTTGCTCCGGTGCGCTCCCAGGAGCTTGCCCGCCATGTTCGACGCCACTTCACCAACGCGGACGGCTGGGAACTGTTCCCCGACGCAATCCCCGCTCTCACCGCGCTCCACCAGGCTGGTTGGAACCACATCATCCTGTCCAACCACGTTCCCGAGCTAGAGGAAATCGTCCACGGCCTGGGGCTAACGCCACTGATTGCCGCTGTCCTGTCATCGGCATCGAGCGGTCATGAGAAACCACACCCACAAGCGTTCGCCATTGGTCGGGCACGGGCCGGGAATCCCGATGTTGTATGGATGATCGGAGACAGCTTCACCGCTGACTACCGGGGAGCGCACGACGTTGGCATTCCAGCCATCCTCGTTCGCACCCAGGACGAGCGAGCGCGACCCTGCTTCGACACACTCGATAAGGTCGTCTCATTCCTGTCGGCAGCTGAGCCAGGCGCTTAGCGCTCCGTCCACATACCGCTACGACGCTACATGGCTCGCCAAGGTTCCCCAGCCTCGCGCCAGCCAACCGACATCGGCGCAGACCGCTCTCCGTTGCGGCTCACGTCCTGTTGGCACTGTTCTCGTGGCGGTCGGCCATGAACCCGCCAGCGATCAGGCTGACTCCGATCACCAGCCAGGGCCACGGCGAGAGGCCACCAGGCTGCGACTGCACGTGGGCAACCCATAGGAACGGAACACACGCACCCGTGAAGGCACCCGCCCAGAACCGCCTCCCCAACGGCCATGCCAGTAGCGCCGCTACGGGCAACACGATGACCACATCGAGACACGCCGCGAACACCGCGCCGACGACCGCCCACGCCCAAGACCACAGGCAATGGCCGACATGGGGCCTTTCCCCTACCTCGGAGTTCACTGTGCGAGTATACGGGGCGGGCACAGGGGCGGTGCGACCACTCCGACCTCCGGCCCTGGCTTCGGCACACGTCAGATGTTACTGGGTGAGGCAGCGAGACTAGCGACGGGCGAAACGCCGCCGTGCGACGACTAACACCGCAAGCACGACGACGATTGGCGCAGCCAACTCGATGAACACCATCCACGGACGATACCCGGAACGCGACGACATTCCGCTCCCCGGAACCAGTGAGATCGCTATCGCGCCCTCCGGGTATTGAATGGGGTTGGCCCCATCGGCGCAGACCTCAAGGTGCTTAGTGCCCTGAGGCAGCAGCCGGGCACGTTGACGCCTTCGTCGTGCCTGGTAGCTTGAGTCCGTGAGCTTGAGTCCGTGAGCGCCTTCCTCGCACTCGCTGCCATGAGCAGCCCGTCCGTCACCACACTGACCCCGTGACTCGCGGTCGAGCGGTCGCAGTAACCGTCGCAACTGCCCTGGTGGCGTGCGTCCTTTCGCTCGTCGTGGCAGCGATGCTGCTGACGACATCACTCAATAGCACCTGCCCGCAGCCAGACGACCCCACCTGTCACAGCGGCACCTTCCCCGGCCTTGACGCCATCGGCCTTGGCCTGCTGCTGGGCGTAGTCGGCGTGGCTATCCTCGGCGTCGCGGTCGCCATCGGATGGGGTCAACCGTCGCCTCGGTTTCGATGGCACGCCCTCTTTGCGTTATTGATGGCCCCGATGCCCACTGCGGCAGCCACCGCCTACCTAGTGCTGTACCTCCCGTCAGGTGGGGTGGCCGCGAGCCTCGCAGCCGTGAGCGTGGTCATCGTGTGGTTGGTCGTTTGGGGCCGACTCGTCGGATGGGCTTCCAACCGCATCCCCGTGACGACGGCCTAGCGGCAGTGGAGCCTCAGAATCGGCGCAGACCTCAAGGGCTACTGCTGCCACGTGGCGCGTGCCGAGCGCCATCGACGCGGGTAGGCTCGCCTCGCAATGGTCGCCGACCCGATCCCCGATTTCGTCACGCACTACTACATGCCCGGGACGCGGCCATTCTTGAATCTGTCCGACCTCCCGGCCGATGAGCTTTCGGCGGTGCTGCTGACCCTCGACCAGCGCCGCCAGGCAGGCGAACATCACCGTGTGTTTGGCAGCCGCTACATGCATCTCCGTCGCCGCACCGAGGCGCGACTCCTAGAGTTGTTCCGACTGTCCGGGGGACGCCCCGAGCGCGATTCGCCCCACTACTTCGTCCTCGGCGAATCGACCTGGTATCGGGGACTCGCACCCGGCATGCAGGCAATCGTTCTGCCCCTCACCGAGTTGCCCCCTACCGTTACCAGCTTCACCTACCCCGACAGCTTCACCGCGACAGGGCTAGTCGCCGACTACGGCCTGCCCTACGAGCCACGCCCCTACCACCATCGGGTGTTTCTGATAGAGCAGCTCCCCGACGTAATCACGCAGTATGGCCTCCCCCGCGACGACCCGGCCCCGACTTACCAGGGCTACCAGCACCGCACCTTCGAGAAGTACATCGAAGTGCAGGTCTGGTCGGACACACCAGTCGAGAGGTTCCTTCAAGCGTCCTGAGCGAGCGGACGCTACGACGCTACGCGGGTGGTGGAGCTTCCACCAGGCGGTAGTAGTTCACGATCCGCAGCTCGGTGGTGAAGCCGCAGGCTTCGTAGAGCGCCCGTGCTGGGGCATGTCCGGGGTCACCCCCTGTGCTGAGGACCGCGACGGCACAGCCGGCGTCGCGGATCTGGCTCAACGCGTGATCGGTCAATGCCCTGCCCACGCCTATACGCTGCGACGCAGGGTCAACCGCCAGCATGTAGATCTCGCCCGGCTCCTGCGGACCTTCGATCAAGACAGAGACGAATCCGACGACGGCTTCGTCCTGCACCGCGACGGTGGTCAGCTGCTCCGCGCACGCCTTGCTGACACCAGCTTCCTGCGATTGCCGCCAGTCCGGGGTCACATGAGGGTTGATGTCTGGGCCAAGGACGCGGGCAAGGGATGCGTGTACCGGCTCCCAAGCGCGCAGGGACAGCGCCACGACATGCTCGATGTCGTCCGAGGCGAACGGACGGAGGCTGAACTCCATGCGACCGACCCTACCGCGGATGAAGGGGTGCTGAACTACGAGTTGTGAGCGCCGCTCGACTGATTCTCACCTGCGGCTTGCCCGGGGCGGGGAAGACTGCACTCGCACGGCACCTAGCCGCGAACCGTAATGCCGTGCGCCTCACGAAGGATGAATGGCTAACGGCTCTCGGCTCCAGCCCCTGGGATACGCCGACCCGGAAGAAGGTCGAACGCGAACTCTGGCGTCTTGCCCTAGAACTCCTGCGCCTCGACCTCAGCGTCGTACTCGATTTCGGGCTTTGGGCGCGGAGCGAACGCGACGAGATGAGATTGGCCGCTCGGAGCATCGGTGTCGCCGTCGAACTGCACTTCCTCGACGCGCCTCCTGACGAGCTTTGGCGGCGCATCCAGGCCCGAAACTCGCAGCCCCCCTGGGACAGTCACCCCATCCGCCGCTCCGACCTGGACGAGTGGCTCGCCATCTTCCAAGCGCCCGACTCCGCCGAGCTAGCGTTATTCGACCCTTCGCCAGACGCGAACTAGCCAGCGATGCCCGCTGCGTGACGCCGTGCCCTCCGGGTGTCGGAATGGGGTTCGGCGGCCAATGAACGGCGGGCCAGCCCGTGACGCCCCGGCCACTGGAACACGTATAAGCCCCCGCGAGCGCAGAGGAGGCTCGTGCGGTGACGACGCCCGAGAAATATTCAGACGGCTTGTTGTCCCACTACCCGGACTAGCCAGTGCCGCGGGGCGCACCAGGCCCTGACCCGAGGCAGGGCACGACCTCTGGCGCCGCGGCGACGGGATCACCGTGGGCGCGGGGCAGATTGGCAACGTGCTTCGCCGCAACCGCGCCCACCGAAACAGCGCGCTGGGGATGAACGCCGCGCCGGGCACGATCGACGGCGGCGGCAACAGCGCACGGAACAACGGCGACCCGCGGCAGTGTGTCGGCGTCGTCTGCACGATGTAGGTAAGGCGTTCGCGGAGCTGCGGCGCCTGCCATCACGCGCGACGGACGACCGCGATGTCTCCTCCCTGTCCCCGGACACCGGCATCGACGCGCTCACCCGTGTCGACGATCGCCCGCTCGACGGTCGCGCCGGCAACGACCTGCACGTCGTCGAAGAGCACGCTCTCGACCACGCGCGACCCCTCCTCGACGACCGCTCCCGGCCCGATCACCGACCGGATCACCTCCCCGTGCACCGCACATCCCGGAGACAGCAGCGCCTCGTCGAGACGCGCGCTGCCGCCGACACGCGCGGGGACGCGCGTCGACGCCGCCGTGAAGAACGGCCAGTCTGGCTCGGCCAGCTGGAACCGCGGCCGGTTGCCGAGCAGATCCATGTGCGCCTGCCAGTAGCTCGGCAGGGTGCCGAGGTCGCGCCAGTAGCCACCGAGCGGCCGGGCTCGCGCGCCTCCCGCCGCCACGAGCCGCGGCAGCAGGTCGTCGCCAAAGTCCCCGAGCGACTCGCCGTCCCGCCGCTCCGCGGCGCTCCGCTCCAGCGTCTCGAGCAGGCTCGCGGGCCGGTACGCGAAGATCTCACTCGTAACGACGCCCGTATCGGGCTCGTCGGGCTTGTATGCGAATGCGGTCACCGCCCCCTCGTCGTCGACGTGGACGGTGCCGAACCGCGCGGCCTCCCCTCTCGGCACATCGGCCGTCACAACGGTCACCGCGGCGCCGCTCGCGGCGTGCTCGTTTGCCACATCGAGCAGATCCAGCCGGTAGACGTGATCGGCGCTGAGGACGAGCAGCACGTCCGGATCGAACTCGCGGATGATCTCCCGCTCGCGGTACAACGCGTCCGCGTTGCCGTGGTGCCATCCCTCCCCGGTGGAGCCGGTGTGCGGCTGCACGACCAGCAGGCCGCCGCGCGTGCGGTCGAGATCCCACGGCCTCCCGTTCGAGAGGTGGTCGGTGAGGCCGTGCGGCTGGTACTGCTCGAACACCCAGACATCCGAGATCCCGCTGTTCGCACAGTTGCTGAGCGGGATGTCGATCAGTCGATAGACGCCGCCGAAGGGCAGGGACGGCTTGGCGCGAGCGTCGGTGAGCGGCCGCATCCGGCCGCCCGCCCCGCCGGCCATCACGGTCGCGAGCACCTTCAGTCGAGCCATCCGCCCAGCGTGCCCGCCGGGCGAGCGTCGTCAAACACCGCGCGCCTTCGCCCGGCACAGGTCAGACCGAGCCGAGACCTCGACGGGTGGTCCCGTTGCCTCCCCCTTCGCCGCCGCTCCGCTCCTGCGGCACGCCGCCCGGGCGTTCGCCGGTGAGGCCGATGCCCAGGCGGTCACCGACGAGGTACATGTCCCGCTCCGCCTCGGGTACGCGCTCGGTTACCGCCGCATCGAGCAGCCGCCGCTGCTCCTCCAGGACAAGACGGCGGTCGGGCGGCGCGGCACTGAGCAGGTCGTCGATCGCGGCGTGCAGGCGCCGGGCGACCTGGGGCGATTCGGCGCCCGCCCGGCGGATCTCGTCGAACGAGAGGTGGACGTAGTCGTCCCACGACATCGCCGGCGTGGTGAGCCGCACCACCCCGTCGGCGTCCCGGTGCCGTCCGTCCGGGAACGGCCGTGCAGCCAGGTGCCGGAGGCAGTCGTGCAGCCGGTCGATCGCCTGCACCGCGGTGGTCGGGTCCAGGAACGGCGATTCCGCCAGCGAACGCTCCGCGATGTCGACGAGCATCCGGAAGCCGTACGCGACGTCCTGCTCGAGCGTGCGCTCCAGCCCGAGCACGAGCGCCTCGGTGACATCGCGGTCCAGCCGCCGCGGATCTCCCTCCACGCGAACGAGCGGGGACCCGGCGGCGACGAACTCGCCGACGGCGGCGAGCACCACCAGCCGGCAGTCAGCAGAGCGCGCCGCCGCGACGAGCGCGTCGTGGTCGACATGGCAGAGGACGCCGGAGTGCGGGGCCGGGATGATGCCGAGGTCGGCGGTGTGCTCTGGGTCGTCGCCCGGATACGCCTCGTCCAGCACGCGCCGCGTGCCCGTGCCGACCAGCTCGATCAGCGCCGAGACGCGCAGCGACCGCCCGATGTGATGGACGTAGATCACCAGCACGGCGATCGACACGACCACGAGCAGGAACGCCACGACCACGGTCAGTCCGGGCACCTGCCCGCGTCCGCTCATCAGCACCTCGCGCATCGCCAGCATCGCGAACGCGAAGGTGCCGACGAAGATGCCGATGGCAAGCTGGCTGGGCCTGTCCTTGAGGATCGGCTGCACGATGCGGGGGGAGAACTGCCCCATCGCCAGCTGTACGACCACCATGGTGATCGTGAGCACCAGCGCAGCCAGGCTGACCATCGACGTGGCGACCGCCCCGAGGATCGCAAGCGCCGCGTCCGGCCCGCCGGTGAAGGACCTCGGGATCAGCGTGTACCCGGCCTGTCCGTCGATCCACAGCGTCACGAACGACAGCAGGACGCCCGCACCGACGCAGAGGACGGGGACGAACCAGAGGCTGCCGCCGACGTGCGACTGGATGCGGTACGTGGTCGGCCGCATCCCGCAGTGCTACCCACCCTTACAGCCGGCCGAACCCCTGGCCGCGCGTGCCGCGTGCGCTCAGGTCCGCGGCTGACGCCACATCGTGGTGATGCGATGGCCGTTGGGCAGGTCGATCGCGCCGAATGGCTCGAACCCGTGGCGCATGTACCGGCGGTCGTTGTCGTTGTTGGTCGACTCGAGGTACGCGGGCATCCGCTCACGGTCGACCAGCTCCAGCCCGGCGGCGAGCAGCCCCATGCCGAGGCCCCTGCCGCGATGGTCCGAGTGCGTGCCGAGCAGGCTGAGGTAGAAATGCGGCGTGTCATGGGGGTGCGACGCGTCCAGCCGCTCGAACGCGTCGAGGATGACGCCGGCCTGCCCCTCGCCGACCAGTTCCTGGACGATCGCGACGAACTCGGTCTCCTGCTCGGGCGTCAGCTCGGGCTCGCCGGGCGGCACCCAGACGGCCGCCGCCTCGCACCCCGGGGTGACATGCGTCCAACCGTGCCGCATCGCCCCGCGCAGCAGCGGCTCCCAGAACGATCGTGACAGCTCGAGGCGCGACCGGTCGTCCGGGAAGCTGTACGGCCCCCACACCGGGTCGGTGGCAAACGCGGTCGCGATCACGTCCGTGACGGCGGTCAGGTCGTCGGGGGTCGCGGTGCGCAGTGCGGCCGTCGTCATACGCGGGGCATGATCGCATGGCCGGCCGCCGCGCGTGCCGTGTAACGCGGGCGGCCGCGCGCGCGATGTATGGGTACCGCGGATGACCTTGGCCGCCCCTTCCCGGCTGCCCGAGCGATCCGCGGTGTACCTTCCCCTGGCTCTGGGCCGTCCGGATCTCATTCACCGCTCCGGGCGGCTCAAGCCCGTGGAGGAACGGGCGCAAGCTTTACAGATTTCTCACTTAAACCGGTGCTGCCCGGAGCCGATCTAGGGCATGTGTCCAGTGTGAAGTTTCGCCTGCTCGTGTCGTGGTTGCTCGCCGTCGCGGTGATCGCCACGGCGGCCAGCCCGGCTCTCGCATCCGGCGGCCGGGTCTACCGCCACCGGCTGCTCGCCGAGATCAACCAGGTGCGCGCCGAGCACGGCCTGCACGCGCTGAGGCGGTCGCGAGGCCTGCACCGGGCGGCGCAGCATCACTCCGCCGACATGATCGCCCGCGGGTACTTCGGCCACACCAGCCCGACCGGCTCAACGCTTCAGCTGCGCATCCTGCGGTCGGGCTTCGTCTACTGGGGCCAGTGGTGCGCCGGCGAGACGCTCGCCTGGGGCACCGGTTCCTACGGCTCGCCGCGCGCCACCGTCAGGATGTGGCTCCACAGCCCCGAGCACCGCGCGATCCTGCTCTCGCCGCGCTACGGCCTGATCGGCATCGGCCGGGCGACCGGGCGGTTCCTCGGGAACTCGGGCGCCGTCGTGTGGACCGCCGACTTCGGCCACCGCTGAGCCGGGCCGAGGCCGGTAGCGGCTAGCATCAACCGGGTGACTCCGACCCGACTCGTGCTCGCCTCGCCGCGCGGCTACTGCGCCGGCGTCGACCGCGCCGTCGATACCGTCGAGCGCGCGCTCGACCACTTCGGGGCACCGGTCTACGTCCGCAAGGAGATCGTCCACAACTGGCATGTCGTCCAGGAGCTGGCCGACCGCGGCGCCGTGTTCGTCGACTCCGAGCTCGACGTGCCCGAAGGGGCGGTCGTGGTGCTCTCCGCGCACGGGGTGGCGCCAGAGGTGTACGAGAACAGCCGGCATCGCAGCCTGCAGGTCATGGATGCGACGTGCCCGCTGGTGACGAAGGTGCACGTCGAGGCCAAGCGGTTCGCCGCCGACGGCTACACGATCGTCCTGATCGGCCACGAGGGTCACGAGGAGGTGGTCGGAACGATGGGCGAGGCGCCGGACGCGATCCGGCTGATCGGCTCGGTCGACGAGATCGACGACCTCGACATCCCCGACCCGACCCGCGTCGCCTACATCACCCAGACCACGCTCTCGGTCGACGAGACCATCGAGATCATCGCCGCGCTGCGCGAGCGCTATCCCGCCATCGTCGGGCCGAAGAAGGACGACATCTGCTACGCCACGCAGAACCGGCAGAACGCGGTCAAGGAGCTCGCCCTCGAGGTCGACCTGGTGCTCGTGATCGGATCGCGGAACTCGTCGAACTCGAACCGCCTCGTGGACGTGACGCGTGAGATGGGCGTGCCGGCGCACCTGATCGACGACGAGACGGCGATCGATCCGGCCTGGCTCGAGGACGTCGAGACGGTCGGCATCACATCCGGCGCGTCGGCGCCCGAGAGCCTTGTCGAGCGCGTCGTCGACCACTTCCGCCGGCTCGGCGTCGAGCGGGTCGAGTCGCACGAGCTGGTGAACGAGAACGTGCACTTCTCGCTGCCGCTCGAGCTGCGCCGCGCCGTCGGCTGACGGCACGGCGCAGCTCCGCGGTCAGCTGACGGGGATCTTGTAGATGTTCGAGCGGTTGCCCGTGCAGCTCGCCTGGTCGTAGTACAGCGTGTACTCGCCGGCGCCCTCGTCCACCACGAAGGTGTGGAACACGTCGTAGCCGGCCGGGAGCGAGACGAGCGGGGTGTCCGCCCCGCCGGGGACGTTCTCCCGGATGACGACGTGCTTTCCGCAGCCGATCTTCGCCCGCACGTAGAAGAGCGTGCCGTTCGGCGCGATCGACGACGAGTACTGCGCCCGGTTGTCGGGCCGAGGGATCTTCTCGGTCGTCACACCGGCGATGTCGTAGCGAAAGACGTTCCCGGTCCGGGAGCGCTTGCTGAACACCGAGTAGGACGCCCAGGTGCCGTCCACCTGGCCGGGATCCAGGATCACGCCCTTGCGGCCGTGCTCCTTCAGCTCGACCGTCTGACTGGTCGTGGTGTTGTGCAGGAGGATCCGGTACTTGCGGGCGGTGGTGCGCCCGAACAGCACCCAGTCAGCCGACATCGACGGCTCGTACTGCCACGTGCCGGTGTTCACGCCGTCCGGCTGGGACTTCGTGTGGGTGGTGACGTCGTAGAGCCGGATCGCCGAGCGGTTCCCGCGGCCGTTGATCTGCTGGTAGACGACCTTGGTGCCGTCGAACCCGCCGTTCAGCGCGTCGCCCCTGGTGTTGACGGCAATGCGCGGCTGGCCCTGCGGGCGGACATAGAGCGTCGCGTCGCGGCGCCGTTCCTCGGTGTAGGCCACGTATGCCTCGGCCGGTGCGGCGGACGGCAGGTACTGCCAGCCCTTTCGCGCGACGACCGGGGCGGGAACGATCGCGGCGTATGCCAGTGCGGCGGTGAGCCCGGCCGACAGCGTGACCGCACCGCCCACCAGAACCCGTGTTCTCACTCGCATGCTTCCTCCCTCCAGACTCCGGCGGTCCGCCGGGCGGGGCGATGCTACTCCTCGCTGCGGCGTTCCGCTGTCCCCCGTCAGCCGGCCAGCTCGCCCAGCAGCGCGGCCTCGCGCTCCCGCGTCATCCGGAACCCGGCGCGCGCCGGCGACCCCTCGGTCGCTCGATGCCATGCCAGCGTGTCTGCGATCGTCTCGTCCAGCTGCCGGTACCGCAGGCCCGCCGCAACGGCCGGCCCGGGGTCGACGCGATCCATCCACGCGAGCTCCGGATCCTCCCCGAGCCAGAGCGGCAGGTCGGTCCACACCTCCACCCCGCGCTCGACCAGTGCCGGGCTCGGCACCCAGACCAGCTCAGCATCGGACCCGGACACCGCGACCGAACGGTCGAGCACCTCCCCGATCGGCAGCGTCCGCTCGGGCCCCACGGCGTTGAACCGGCCGGACACCCCGCGCTCGGCGAGGTCGACGGTCCAGGCCGCGAGGTCGCGAACGTCGATCACCTGAGTCGGAGTCGACGGCGAACCGGGTGCCAGCACGCGCCCGCCGCCGGCGATGCGCGCCGGCCAGTAGGTGAACCGATCGGTCGGATCGTCCGGCCCGACGATCAGCCCCGGCCGGATCACGAGCGACCGGTCGCGCCCGAACGTCTCCTCCACCGCCCGCTCGCACAGCGCCTTCAGCGGGCCGTATGACTCGTCCGTGATCTCCTCGGTCGACTCGTCCTCGATGGTGCCCACCGGGCCGTCGACCTCCGTGCCGGCGCCGCCGTTCCCGTCGTACACCGAGACGCTGGAGATGAAGACGTAGCGGCTCGCGGAGACGGCGAGCAGCTCGGCGGAGGCGCGCACCATCCGCGGGACGTAGCCGCTGGTGTCGATCACCGCGTCGAACTGGCGCCCCCGCAGGGACTCCAGGCCGCCGTCGCGATCGCCGTGCACATGCTCGGCCGCGGGAAACAGCTCCGGGTTCGTGCGTCCCCGGGTGAACAGGGTGAGCTCGTGGCCGCCGGCGAGCGCGTGCTCCGCGATGTGGCGGCCGAGAAAGACCGTCCCGCCGAGGATCAGCAGGCGCATCAGGCGCGTTCGATCCCGAGCGCTCCGTCCGCGCGACGCTCCACCGCGAGCGTCTCACCGGCGATCCAGTCGCCGTGCGCGTCCCAGACGTCCCCTGCCGGGTGGGTCAGCAAGATGCGATCGGTCACTTCCAGTCCCGCCTCCCGCCGCATCTCCTGGATGGCGCGGATCAGATCGCGCGCCTCCCCCTCGAGGGCGAGCTCGGGCGTGATCTCGGTGTCCAGCGCGACGGCGAAGCCGTCGCCGTCGAGCACCGAGAACCCTTCGCGCGCACGCGTCCGCAGTTCGAACTCCCCCGGCTCGAGCGTCCAGTCGCCCACCTGCACCGAGCCGTTGGCCAGCGTGAAGTCTCCCTCGCGCAGCAGCCCGCGGATCATGCCCAGGTCGCGACCGTACTTCGGCCCGAGCACCTTCAGCAGCGGCATGACCTCCACCTCGGCGAACTCCTCCGCCGAGGTCGCCAGCCGAACCGCTTTCACGCCGAGCTCGCCCGCGACGAGGTCGACGTGGCGGGCAACGTGCTCCCGGCGCATGCTGTCGTCGGTCGCCACGATCACCTCCGCCAGCGGCTGGCGCAGCTTCACGTTCGCCCCCGAGCGCGCCTCGCGGCCGAGCCGCACGACCGACCGCACGCTCGTCATCTCGTCGACCAGCGCCGGGTCGGCCAGGCCGTCCACCGCCGTGGGGTAGCCCGACAGGTGCACGCTCTGCGGAGCGCCGTCGCAGACGTTGCGAACGAGGTTCTGCCACAGCTCGTCGGCCAGGAACGGCATCACCGGCGCGACGCAGCGGACGACCTGCACGAGCGCATACCAGAGCGTCTCGTACGCGGCGCGCTTGTCACCGGCGTCCTCGGATTTCCAGTACCGCGCCCGGGACAGGCGGACATACCAGTTGGAAAGGTCGTCGACGTAGGCCTCCGCCGCGCGCACCAGCCGGGGGGAGTCGTAGGCGTCGAGCGCCGCCCGGCACTCGGCCACCAGGCTCTGCGTGACGGCGACGAGCCAGCGGTCGAGCGGCCGGGCGATCGACGGGTCAGGGCCGGAAACGAGCGTCTCGTACCGCGGCCGGTAGTCGTCGATGCCTGCGTAGAGAACGAAGAAGTTGTAGGTGTTCCAGAGCGTCAGCAGGCGGCGCTTGACGTCGTTCGCGGGGCCGTAGCCGAAGTTCATGTTCTGCGCCGGCGTCTGGTTCGCGAACATCCAGCGCATGACGTCGGCTCCCATCTGCTCGACGGCGTCGTCGAACCAGATCGCGTTGCCCCACGACTTGTGCATGGGGCGGCCGGTCTCGTCGTTGACCTTCTCGTAGCAGAGGACGCGCCGGTACGGGGACTTGCCGATCAGGACGACGCTCATGAACAGCATCGAGTAGAACCACAGCCGGATCTGCTCGCGCATCTCGGACACCCAGTCCGCGGGAAACCAGACCTCCCAGTCGTCGTTCGACGGAAGGTCGGCCGCCGTCACGCCGGCAGCGGCGCCGGTCGCATAGCCGCGCTCGACGAACCGCTCGCTGCGCCAGCCCATCGTCGAGAACGGGACGACGCCGGCGTCCAGCCAGCAGTCGCCGACGTCGAGCAGGCGCTCTGCCTCCTTGCCGCACTCCGCGCAGCCGATCGTGATGCCGTCGATCCAGGGCCGGTGCAGCTCCTCGAGGCCGTCGATCGGCGCCGTCGCCCGCTCGGCCAGCTCCTCCTTGGAGCTGATCACCGTCATGTGGCCGTCGGGGCAGAAGTAGAACGGCAGCGGCAGGCCCCAGTAGCGCTTGCGGCTGATGCACCAGTCGCCCATGTTCCGGAGCCAGTCCTCCATGCGCTTGCCGTACTGCGCGGGCAGCCACTCCACGGTGCGCGCCGCCTCGATCATCGGCTCCCGCACATCGTCACAGCGGATGAACCACTCGTCGACGAGGCGGTAGATCAGTTCCGTCCCGCAGCGCCAGCACACGGGATAGCGGTGCGTGATCTCGCCTGCCTCCACCAGGCAGCCGCGCTGGCCCATGTCCTCGACGATCGACGACGCCGCGTCGGCCGTGTGGCGGCCGTGCAGCCAGCCGAAGCCGTCGTAGAAGGCGCCCGACTCGTCGACCGGCACGATCGTGGCCAGGCCCTCGCGCTGCCCGAGCTCGAAATCCTCGGCGCCGCACCCGGGAGCGATGTGGACGATGCCGGTGCCCTCCTCCATCGACACCTCGTCCCACGCCACCACCCGGTGCTCGACCCCCTCCTGCGCGGGCAGCGAGTCGAACGGCCCCTCGTACCCGAGGCCGACCAGCTCGGAGCCCTTCACCGTTCCCAGCAGGCGCCCGTGGACCGGGACGTGCGCCAGGCGCGCCTCGGCCACGTACGCGATGCCGGCCTGGGTCTCGACGCGTGCGTAGTCCGCCTCCGGGTCGACGGCCGCTGCGACGTTGGCGGGCAGCGTCCACGGCGTCGTCGTCCAGGCCACGAGGTACTCGCCCGGCCTGCCTGCGAGCGGGAAGCGGACGTAGAGCGACGGGTGGCCGATCTCGCGGTAGGAGTCGATCAGCTCGTGCTGGGAGAGCGACGTGCCGCACCGCGGGCACCACGGCATCGAGCGGTGGCCCTTGTACAGCCATCCCCGGTCGTTGCACTCCTTCAGGAAGCCCCAGATGTAGCTGATGTTGGTGTCCGACATCGTGAAGTAGCTGCGGTCCCAGTCCATCCACTGGCCGAGCCGGCGCGACTGCCGTGTCTGCACGCCCGCGTACTCCGCGACGCGGTCGCGGCAGGCGCGCGCGAACCGGTCGAGGCCGTAACGCTCGATCTCGGGCTTGGAGTTGAGGCCGAGCGCCTTCTCCACCTCCACCTCGACCCACAGCCCCTGGCAGTCGAAGCCGTTCTGGTAACGCTGGTCCTCGCCGAGCATCGCGTGGTAGCGCTGCCAGATGTCCTTGAGCGTGCGGCCCCAGGCGTGGTGCACGCCCATCGGATTGTTCGCCGTGATCGGGCCGTCGATGAACGAGTACGTTGGGCCGCCGCGGTTCGCGTCGCGCAGCTGCTGGAACGTCTGCTCACGGTCCCAGCGGTCGAGGGCAGCATGCTCGATGCCGACGTGGTCAGGCTGCTTGGGAACGGGCGCGAACGGGGACACCGCCGGGATTCTATGCGGCGGCGCCAGGCGCACTGCCGGACATCCCGCAGGTCACGGGACGCCGGCCGCAGGTGTCAGAAGCGCAGCACCTAGTCGGTATCGTGCCGGTCGCAGTAGTCGTCGAAGGCGGCGTGCTTGGCGAGGTAGGAGCCGAGCTCGGAAAACCCGAACTCGAACCACTCCGAGAGCCACCGCTCGTCGATCTCCACGTGCTTTTCCTGCAGCTCGTCCATCGTCGTCTCCTCCGGAGGGGTCTCCCCGGACGATTCGCTTGGCGCTCCGGCTGGGGCCGGCAGCCTGATGGTTGAGTAATCGGCCGCACACGGCCGAGCCTTTACGACTTCCGAACACTCGCGCGCAGGGCGTCCCGGCAGCACTGGAACGCAAGGGAGGCCGGGTCGATCGCCGCCGGGTCGAGCCACAGGATCTCGCTGACGTCGTCGTTGGGGGATTCCGCACCGCCGGTCACCCGGGCCGCGTAGAAGAGGTTGAGGGTGTAGACGCCGTCCTCGCCGTAGGCGTCGGTGAAGATTCCTGCGAGCGGGCCGACCGCCACCTCCAGCCCCGTTTCCTCGCGCAGCTCGCGCCGCACGGCGTCCTGCGGTGACTCGCCCGGCTCGATGAACCCGCCGGGGAGGTCGAGCCGGCCGGCGAACGGCTCACCTGCGCGCCTGGTGACCAGCAGCCGGCCGTCCCGCAGCACGAGCGCGCTTGCGGTCGCCGACGGATTGTCATAGACGGTCAGCCCGCAGGCCGGGCAGTGCACCGCGGCGCTCGCGTGCTCCTCCGAGCCGCCGTGCCGGAGCGGCGACGCGCATCGGGGACAGTGGCGCCAATCGGCGAAGCGGGTCATGCGTCGAGCACCGCCGCGGTCAGCTCGAGCCAGCGGCCGGGCCGCAGCATCCATCCCGAATACGTGGACCGGTTCGTGAGGCAGACGAGACCGCGGCCGGCTGCGGGGTCCGCCCAGAGCAGCGTGCCGGAGGCGCCGAAGTGCGACAGGGTGGCGGGCGAGACCCGATCGCCGCACCAGTGCGGGCCGCCGGTGGAGCGGACGTTGATGCCGAGCCCCCAGTCCGGGCAGTGCAGCTTCGGATAGGACTCGAGACCGCCCTCGAGGCCCGGCCACTGGACGGCCGCGAGATCCCGAAACGCGTCGGCGTGGAGCAGCGGCGGTCCCCCCGCGAGCAGCAGCGAGACGATCCTGGCGCACGCCTCGGCGGTGGCGAAGCAGCCCCCCGCTGCCGTTCCCCGCCGCCGCCACTCGGGGCCGTTGAAGAGCTGGACGCCGGGAGCCACCAGCCCCGGCTCGGCGACCTCGAGCGCCCGCGCGTACTCCTCGGCGGGCAGCGGCAGGAAGGCGTCCATGCCGAGAGGCTCGAGCACCGCCTCGCTGACGTAGCGGGCGTGGCCCATTCCGGTCGCCGCCGCAAGCACCAGCCCGAGCACCTGGTAGCCCTCGTTCGAGTAGATCCGGCGCGTCTCCGGCGGAGATACCGGCTGCACCTCCAGCACCGGCGTGCCCTTGGCCGTCTCGGGCAGCCCGGAGGCATGCGCGAGCAGATGCCGGACGGTGATCGCCCGGCGCCCTGGGTCGTCGTACTCGCGCAGGTATGCGCTGACCGGCTCGTCCAGGCCGAGCGCACCCTCCTCCGCGGCCACGATCGCCGCGAGCGCGACGATCGGCTTGGTCAGCGACGCCAGGGCGAACAGCGAGTCGCCTCGCGCGGAGCCCGCGGTGCGCACCTCGCGCAGGCCCGTGCGGTCGACGACGGCGGCCGCCACGCCCTCGACGTCGCCCTCCTCGACCCACGAATCGATCGTCTCCAGGGACATCCGGCGCATCCTAGAGGTATCGTTTTGGGGTAGATGGCACCGTTGGAGACACGCGACCGCCCTTCGGGGCCGGTCGAGGACACGGGCGAGGAGCATCTCGACGACTGGTTCGCCCGGCGGCTGCAGTCGCAGGGCATCCCGTCCAGGCTGGGCGGCACGCCGACGCCGAGACTGCTCGCCGTCGGCGGCCTCGTGCTCGCGCTGGTCGCGTTCCTGTGGGCGCTCTCGAGCGTCGGCGCGCACACCGGCTCGACCGGCGCCACGGCCCCGACCACGCCCAAGACCACCGTGGCGCCGCCTGCGAACAACCAGGGCACCGGGAGCACGAAGAAGCACAACGGCAAGCTGACATGGCGGGACGTCACCGTCGACGTCGTGAACGGCTTTGGCGGCCCGTCGGCCGCCGCGCAGGCCGCCTCCCAGCTGAGCCAGAAGGGCTGGTCCGTGGGAGTCACGGGCAACGCCACCGGGATCGCCTCCACCGAGATCGTCTACCTGCCCGGCAACCTGAAGGCTGCGAGGGTGGTCGCCCGCAAGCTCGGTCTCGGGACGCCTGTGGCGATCGCGCAGGCGACCGGGGTCGCGGCCGACGCCACGCACGGCGTGGCCGTCGTGCTCGGCCCCGACGAGCTTACGAACGCGACGCTGTAGCTCCACTGTCCGGCCGGGTCAGCCTGCGACCTGGTGCGCATCGCGGAGCGCATCCCAGGCCTGCTGCACGTGCTCCCATCGCGTCGCGGCGTTCCCGATCGCAATCCGGATCGCATACCGCCCGCTCACCTTCGTGTGCGAGACGAACGCTGCGCCGGCGCGGTTGACCGACTCCACGAGCCGGGCGTTCAGCGTCTCGAGCTGCTCGCCGTCATCCACACCGGCGGGATGCGCCCGGAAGCAGACCGTCGAGAGCGGGACCGGAGCGAGCACCTCCCATCCCGGCGTTTCACCGACCATCGCCGCCAGCCTCGCGGCCATCTCGATGTGCCCGGCCACCAGCTCAGCCAGCCCGTCGCGCCCATACGCGCGGATCACCATCCACAGCTTCAGCGCACGGAACCGCCGCCCGAGCGCGAGACCGTAGTCCATCAGGTTGACCACGTCGCTCTCCGAGCTGGTCAGGTAGAACGGCACGAGGGCGAATGCGTCACGCAGCACCTCGGGCCGCGACGTGTAGAGGAGGCTGCAGTCGATCGGCGTGAACAGCCACTTGTGCGGATTGAAGACGAGCGAGTCGGCGTGCTCGCAGCCGGCGAGCAGGTGCCGGTGGCTGTCGAGAAGCCCCGCCGCCCCGCCGTAGGCCGCGTCCACGTGCAGCCAGACGCCGTGGCGCCGGCAGATCTCGGCGATCTCCGGCACAGGGTCGACGCTGGTCGTCGATGTGGTGCCGACCGTGGCGACGACGGCGACCGGCCGCACTCCAGCGGCGAGGTCGCGCTCAACCGCCCCGGCGAGCAGGTCGGGGCGCATGCGAAGGGCCTCGTCGGTGCCGATCTTCTCGAGGCCGTCCTGGCCGATGCCGAGCGCGATGCATGCCTTCTCGACCGACGAGTGCGCCTCCGCGGAGGTGTACACGCGCAGCGCGGGCAGGTCGGCGCGCCCAGCCATGCCGCGGCGCCGGATGTCGAGCCCCGCCGCCTCCCGGGCCGCCGCCAGCGCGGTCATGGTCGAGCTCGACGCGGTGTCGAGGATCTCGCCGAACCAGCCGGCCGGCAGGCCGAGCATCTCGAGCACCCACTCGAGCGTCCGCTGCTCGAGCTCCGTCGCGGCCGGCGACGTCCGCCACAGCATGGCGTTCACGTTGAGCGCGCTCGCGATCAGCTCGCCGACGATGCCCGGCCCGGACCCGGTGATGCCGAAGTACGCGAAGAATGAGGGATGGTTCCAGTGCGTGATCCCCGGCAGGACCAGGCGGTCGAGGTCGGCCATGATCGCGTCGAGCGGCTCCCCGCGCTGCGGCGCGGCGGCGGGAAGGCGGGCCGCGATCTCCCCCGGCCGCACCTGCGAGAGCACCGGGTGCTCACCGACCGACTCGAGGTATCCGGAGACCCACGCGGCCGCCTCCGCCAGCGCCTCGCGCACCTGCTGACCGGTGGGCCCGGGCCCCGTGATCGCGCTCATCGGCGGAGTATGTCAGCGCGGCTCAGCCGCGGTCGATCCACGAGCCGGAGTCGTCGTACACGGTGAAGTAGCGGTGGGAGCCCGAGATGCCGGTCGTCCAGAGGAACCGGTCGGAGCCCTTGCTGATGGAGTACACCCGCCTGCCGGCGCCGGTGCGGAGATCGAGCACCCGCACCTCCATCCGCTTCAGCGTCTGATAGACGTAGACCACCATCGTGGCGTCGATCGACGGGCCGAAGTACGAGTACCTCACGGTCGATCGGACCAGCTTGGTCGTGCCGCGATCGATGCGGTAGACGGCGATCGAGCTGCGGCTCGCGCCGGTGCGGTGATAGACGACCCGCGGATAGGAGATGTCGGGCGCCCCGAGGTCGGTGCGGCGCTTGGAATGGGCGATCACCTTCGAGGTCGCGTCGGACAGGTCGTACAGGACGATCTGCCGCCGGCCATCCTTGACCCGGCGGTAGACGAGCCACGAGCCGGAGAGCGCAGGGTCACGGCCCGGCAGCGTCAGCGTGTGCAGGACGTTCATGGTGGTCAGGTCGACGATCTCGAAGTCCGGGCCGGTGTCGACGACCGCCTGGGTGCCGTCCACGTCCGGCTCGAAGCCGGGCAGCGTCGTGAACGTCCCGTTCATCCGCACGACGCCCGTGAGCGCACCCCCGCTGCCGATGCGGTCGAACGCGAGCACCCCCGGTGCCGCCGAAGGATCGGCCACCGACCCCGGGCCGAGGTCGAGCCTGGTAGCGGCGCGCGCCTCCCCCGTCGCGGCGGCCAGCGCCAGCACGGCGGCCAGCAGGCCGAGGGCGGCGGCGTTGACGCGCTTCAGACGCCCGCCGGCGCCGAGCCGGGCCAGCCGTTCCACCCGGAAGCCGGCCTGCTCATACGTGCGGACGCGGACCGTGGAGGCGGCAAGCACCAGCGTCCGGCCGACGCCGAACCCGGCCAGCACCGCCGCGCCTGACAGCGGGCCGGCGAGCGCGGCCACTCCGGCGGCGACGACGATCAGCGTGGCGACCGGCAGGTAGGTCGCGAAGCCGAGGCCGAGGCCGAGGCCGTACAGGAGCGCCGTCAACGGCTGCGGATAGCGCTCGCGCCAGCGCTCGGGCACCTGCCGGCGCAGCTGCGGGACGGGCAGGCGAACGATTCCGAGCTCGGCCGCGGCCTCCGCTACGGCGAACCCGGCCACCACCATCGCAGCCGCCCCTCCGCCCGCCGGGAGCGCCGCGCCGAGGACGAGCCCGACGAGCGCGGCGGCGCTCACCGCCCCCAGCCCGAACAGCACGATGGACGCCAGCCATGTCCGTGTCCCGTGCACGACGGGGACGATGGTCTCCACCATCGAGAATCCTCAGGGCGACCAGGCGCCGGACACGCCGGCGACGAGCGCGCACGCCGCGAGGGCGGCGCCGGGGTTGGGGTCCGGGATCAGCACGGGACGGTGGTCTGGTAGTACAGGACGCAGAACACCTTGCGGCCGTTGTAGCAGTAGCCCGTCAGCGCCGCGTCCCCGTTGATGCGCGTGGCGGTGTGGGCGCAGCAGTCGACGAGCTTGCGGATGGTGCCGCCGCAGCAGCGGTACCATCCGCCGTCGAACTGCGCGTGCAGGTGATAGCGCTCGAGCACCCAGTCCTGGCAGAGGCGCGTGCGCGGCGCGCGCGGCACCGGGTCGCCCGTCGGGCCGAGGACGCGATCGCCCTGCTCGTCGACGACGTAGCCGTCGCGGTCGACGAGGCGACCGAGGTTGTCGACGCGGTGGCCGTCCTTCGGCCGCAGCGGGCGGCCGCGGCGGTCGATGCGAGGCGGGAAGTACGGGCCGGGGCAGTGGTGGGTGGTGTACGTGTGCCCGCAGAAGCCGTAGTAGCGGGCCTCCGCCGTGTCCGGCGCCACGGCGCTGGCCGCCAGCCGCCCGGACGTCGCGGCGACGGCGGCCGCGCCCAGCCGCCCGAGGAAGCCGCGGCGCGTGTGCGACGACGCCAGCCGCCGGGCCAGGCGCTCGCCCGGCGGGGTGCCGGCGTCATGCCGCCCGAACACCGACCCGCTCCCGCTCGCGGGCGCGCCCGGTCAGGACGACGGCCTCGAGCTGCTCGAGGGTGTTGACCGTCCCCTTCGCGCGCACCAGTCCCTCCGCATCGACGTACACCGCGAACGGCGTCCCGGGCACCATGAACCACTCGTGCAGCCGCCGCCCCGCCTCGTCCTCGTGACGTGCGTGCTCGACGTGCAAGGCGTGGTCGCTCGCCAGCGGGCGCAGCCCAGGGACGATCTGCGCGCAGATGGGGCAGGACTCGGAGGTGAAGACCACGAGCCGGCCGGCGAAGCCGTCGGGGGCCGGCTCGCCCAGCGGGAGCCCCTCTCCCTCGTGCTCGAAGGCCCCCCGCGGCCCCAGCCGCAGATGCAGCACGCCGACCTGGCGGTACAGCGCCAGGACGAGCGCCGCCAGCCCGGCCACCGCCACCCACAGCGCGACATAGGTGGCGGTCCAGAAGCCGTCGCCGAGACGGATGTGGACGCCGGCGCCTGCGGCGACGGCCGCCGCTCCCAGCACCGCGTTGCGCAGCAGCGCCGACGGGCCGGGGCGCGAGGCGACGCCGGGAAGGCAGCCGCACGCCGGCGGGGCCGCGCCGCTCGCCAGCTCCACCGCCAGCGCCGCCGTGAACGCCGCGAGCAGCCCGGCGGCGAGCCATCCGGCGGCGCGCATGCCGGCCAGCAGCCCGGCGCCGGCGACCAGCTCGGCGCCCGGAACGCCGACCGCCACGACGGCGGCCGGCCGCGCCAGGCGATACGCCCCGACCGCCTCGCGGAACGCCCGGAACCGGACGATCTTCGCCCCACCCACGATGACGAACAGCCCGCCCAGAAGCGGGGCGATCGGTGCTTCAACTGTCCCCATCCCGCCGCGATGCTAGCCAGCGCCGCGGACGGCGCCCGCCTCGCGATACCGCGTCGATGGACGCCGGCTACGGGGTGCGCCCGGCCGGTGGCCGCACGCCGGCTACAGCGCCGATTCCACCTCGACGACCGCCGCCTCGAGCCGCGACAGCATCTCGGCGATCTCGTCGTCGCCGATGACCAGCGGCGGGGCGAGCATGACCGCGTCCATGTGCTGGTTCAGGACCGGAGTCGGGCAGGGGTAGATCATGAGGCCGCGCTCGCGCGCGGCGCCGGTCAGCCGGCCGGTGACCCGCTCGGATGCCTGGAAGCGGTCCCCGGTGGCCGGATGGCGGAGCTCGATGCCCTGCAGCAGGCCCCGCCCGCGCAGGCCGGCCATGAGCGGGTGCGCGACCGCCATCTGCTCCAGCTCGCGGCGGATCAGCTTCCCCTTGCGCTCGGCCTCGGCGACGAGGTCATCCTCCTCGATCGCGTCGATCACGGCGCAGCCCACGGCGCAGCCGAGCGGATAGCCCGAGAACGTGTGACCGTACGAGAAGCCGTGCGGCGCGCTGCCGACCACCTCGCGGATCGCTCGGCTCGCGACCATGCCCGACAGCGGCACGACGCCGCCGCCGATGCCCTTCCCGAACGTGATCACGTCGGGCACGGCGTCGTGGTGCTCGACGCCGAACCACCTGCCGGTGCGGCCGAACGCGGTGATGATCTCGTCCGCGACGAGCAGCACGTCGTAGCGGTCGCAGATCTCGCGCACGGCGGCCAGATAGCCGGGCGGCAGGTCGACGGCCGCGCCGGACGAGCCGGTGACCGGCTCCACGATGAACGCGGCGACATGCTCAGCGCCGCGGCTCTGGATGGCGGCCTCGAGCTCGGCCGCCCCCTGCTCGGCCGACTCCGCATTCGGCACGGCGGCGTACTTGTGCAGGAGCGACTCGAACGGCGCCCGCCAGCGCGACCCAGACAGCGACAGCGCTCCCAGCGTGGAGCCGTGGTACGACGTCACGCGCGAGAGGAACTCGATCTTCGCGGGGTTGCCGCGGAGCTCGTGATAGAGCACCGCGAGGTGCATCGCCGACTCGTTGGCCTCCGAGCCGGACGAGTTGAAGAACGACCATTCCAGATCGCCTGGGGCGCGGCCTGCGATCCGCTCGGCCAGATCCAGCATGGGCCGGTTGCGGAACGAGAAGCGGTACGTGAAGTTGAGTGCCTGGGACTGCTGCTCGAGCGCCGCCACCACCCGCGGATGGCTGTGGCCGAGCAGCATGACCATCGCGCCGCCGCACGCGTCCAGGTAGCGGGCGCCGTCCGCCGTCTCGATCCAGCAGCCGCGGGCCCGCACGGCGACCGGCAGCGGCTCACCGGCCGTCATCGAGTAGTCGACGTCGTCGAGCCCGGGGGCCGGCGTGATGGGCGTGGCTTCCATCAGGTCAGTGTAGTGGCGACGGTCAGATCGACTGCGGAGGGGCGGCCAGCTCTGCCTGGAGCTCGATCAGCGTGGAGCCGCCGGCACGAACGGAGAGCGCCTCTCGCAGCGCGGCCCCGGCCTCGGCCGTCGAGCCGATCCGCCGGTAGGCCACGCCGTAGGCTCCGGCCAGCTGCTCGAAGTCGGGCGAGCGCAGGTCGACCGAGCTCGAGTGCCCGTAGGCGGACATCTGGTAGTTCTTGAGGACACCGAAGCAGCTGTCGTTTACCAAGAGGACAACCATGTTGAGACCGTTCTGCTGCGCGGTGGCAAGCTCGTGGCCGCCCATCAGGAATCCACCGTCGCCGACCAGGACGACCACCGGCGCGTCCGGGTTTGCGGCGACCGCGCCGAGGGCGGTGGGTATGCCGGATCCGAGCGCACCGCTCATCGGGTAGGCGAAGCCGCCGGGACGGCGGGCGTCCAGGTACAGCACGCCCCAGTAGGACTGGATCGTCATGTCGGCGACGATCAGCGCGTCGGCGGGAAGCGCAACGTCCAGCTGGTGCATCAGCTCACGCTCGGCCTCGAACCCGTGCGCCGCCACCTCGGACTGGCGGCCGGCGAGCGCGGCGCGGGCCTCGGCGGCCCCGTCCCGGCTCCCGGCGTCGACGCCGCCGGCCAGCAGCGCGTCGCAGAAGAGGCCGACGTCGGCGACCACCCCCTCGCGGACGGGGTAGTTCCGGCCGATGCGGGAGGGGTCGACGTCGACCTGCGCGAGCGCGTCCGGGAAGCGGACGGCCCAGTGGCAGGTGTACTCCTCGGCGAAGCGGGTGCCCAGGGCGACGCAGGCGTCGCTTGCCGAGACCAGGCGACGGATCGACGGCTCCTCGCAGGACGACCCGGCGTGAAGCGGGTGGCCTGGCGGAACGACGCCCTTGCCGTTGAAGCTCGTGACGACCGGCGCGTCGAGCGCCTCCGCAAGCGCGACCACACGGTCGGCCGCGAGCCGGCTGCCGCCGCCCGCGAACACGAGCGGCGCCTGCGCGCCGGCGAGCATCTCCTGGACGCGCGTGACGGCGGCCGCATCGGGCGCCGGGGCCGAGAGCGGCGTGACCCGCGGCTCGACCGCCTCTGCCGGCGCCGTCAGGACGGTCGTCATGGCCTCGATCATCGCGGGCCCCGGCCGCGTGGCGATCGCGCAGAGCGCCTCGTCGACGGCCGCCGCGAGCGCCGCTGGGGTCTGCGGCCGGACGTGGTGGCGCGTGACGGCGGAGAACGCGCCGGTCTGACCGGCCGTCTCGTGCATCCAGCCGCGCTCGCCGGCGTCGCTCGGCACCTGCGTGGTGATGTGGAGCACCCGGAGGCTCGAGGCGTCGGCCTCCCCCATGCCGGCGAAGGCGTTGAACGCCCCCGGGCCCGTGCTCGTGATGCAGACGCCGACGCGGCCGCTGGTGCGCGCGTAGCCGACCGCCGCAAACGCCGCCGCCTGCTCGTGGCGGACGACGACGGCGCGGATCGGCGACCCACGCAGGGCCTCCCACAGGCTGAGCGCGTGCTGTCCGGGAATGCCGAAGACGACCTCGACGCCATGTGCTTCGAGTGCGGCAACCAGCGCCTCGGCGCCGGTGCGGACGCGGGTCTGCGCGGCGACCGTCATGCCGCTGACGCTACCAGACGGCTGCCGGGCTCCGGCGCGGCTACTTGCTCAGGCTGAGGATGTACGCGGCCAGGTCCTTGGCATCCTGGCCGGTCGCGAGCCCGGGCGGCATGCCGGCGCCGCCGTTCTGGATCTGCGTGAGGATCACATCCTCGGTCAGGCTGCCCGACGCGCTGAGGTCGGCGAGGTTCGGGGCGGCCGGATTCGGCGACCCCGTCCCCGACTGCGCAGAGTGGCAGCTGGAGCACGTGCGCTGGGTGAACAGGGCCTGCCCTGCGGTGGCATTGCCGTCGGGGGCGCCGCCCGAGGAGCCGCCGCTCTGGCCGCCGCCGCTGGACGCGGGCGGCACGCTGGTCTGCGTCGACCCGACGGTCGAGGCCGCCGTCGACAGGCTGAGATCGCCGAGCCCGACGCTCGAGGCGCCGCTCGTGTCCGTCCCGGAGATGGCGATGACGGCAACCATGACGACGATGCCGATGATGGTGCCGACAAGCGCTGCAGTGAGAACCTTGATCATCTGCGCCGGGCACTCTACCAGCTTGGTCCGGACGCGCTGCCGGTTCCCGTGTTACCCCAAGAAGGGGATGTTCGGGGGCCCGTCGAACGACGACGTGGTGAACCGTATGCTCGACCGACGAGACATCCAAACCCTCATGTACTGCGTTCGCCTGACCGAGATCGCGGGCCAGTGGCAGGCGGGCTATCCGGTGCGGACGCCGCACGACCTGGAGTGCAAGCTGGCCGAGCTGCTCCGCGAGGTCGAGGCGCTGCAGGCCACCAAGGCCGCCTGACCCATCGCCTGTTCGTGGCGGTGACACCGCCCGAGGCGGTGCGCGCCCAGCTCCACGCGTACGCCACCTCGCTCGCGCACCCGTCGCTTCGGGTGGTCCCCGCCGAGACCCTGCACGTGACGGTGCTCTTCCTCGGCAGCGTCGGCCTCGATGCGATCGACGAGCTGGCCGGCCTGCTCGCCGGCGTCGCCGCCCGCGAGCCGCCGTTGGCGCTGACCGTGCGGCACGCGGCGCCCGGCCCGCCGCGGCGCCCCTCGATGCTGTGGGGCGAGGTCACCGGCGGGGAGCCGCTGCTCCGGCTGTCGCTGGCGATGCACGCGGTGTCGGCGCGGCTCGCGCCCCACCTTGCGAGGCCGCTGCGCGACCCGCACGTCACGCTGGCGCGCGGCCGGCGGCCGCTCCGCGGCGTCGAGCGAGCAGCGATCGGGCTCGACCCGGACGTGTTCCAGGTCGGCGAGGCGCGCCTCATCCGCTCACGGCTGTCCCCACGCGGCGCGCGCTACGAGACCGTGGCAGCGCTCCCGCTCGACGTCACCGAGCGATGACCGAGTGCAGCCGGCGCGTCACAGCCAGCCGGCACGGCGGAACCGCCACCAGAGGACGGCCGAGCTGACCGCCATCAGCCCCAGCGCGTACGGGTACCCGAGCCGCCAGTGCAGCTCCGGCATCGAGCGGAAGTTCATGCCGTAGATCCCGGCGATCAGCGTTGGCACCAGCACGATCCCGGCCCACGAGCTGAGCCGGAGCACGACCTGGTTGAGACGGTTCGACACGACCGAGAGGTGGGCTTCCAGGATGCTCGTCAGCAGGTCGCGCTGCGTGTCCAGCTCGTCGTAGACGCGCAGCACGTGGTCGTACAGATCGCGGAACTCGGCATCGAGATCCTCCCCCAGCACGGTCTGGTCGATGTGGACGACCCGGCTGAGCACGTCGCGCAGCGGAGCGACGGCCCGCCGAAAGCCGAGCAGGTCGCGCTTGATCTGAAACGCGTCCCCCAGCGACCCGCTCGGGTTGGCTGACCCCTCGCCGATCAGCGCGTCCTCGGCCCGCTCGATCCGCTCCTCGTAGGACTCGACGATCGGAAAGTAGCCGTCGATGATCGCGTCCAGCACGGCGTAGGCGATGTGCGACGCGCCGCCGCGCACCAGCGAGGGGCTGCGGTCGACCCGCTCGCGCACCGTGTCCATCATGAACCGTCCGCCGTGACGGATCGTCACGACGTACCGGCGCGACACGAACATCGACACCTCGTGCATCGCCGCTCGGCCATCGTCACCCATCTCGGCCGCATACGCGACCACGAAGACGTAGCCCTCGTACCGCTCGAGCTTCGGCCGCTGGTGCGTCGACAGCGCGTCCTCGAGCGCGAGCGGGTGCAGCCCGAACTCCTCGCCCAGTTGTGCCGCCTCCTCCAGCGTCGGCCCGTCCACGTCGACCCACACGAGGGAGCCGTCCTCCCTGAGCACGTCGGATACGCGGTCGAACGCCAGCCGGTCGTGCGACCGCGCACCGTCCCGGTAGACGCAGGTGGTGAACGCCACGTCTCGGTGTTCGGCCCGCGCCGCCGGTTCACCTTCTCTCAGGCCGGCGCGAACCTCGCCATCCAGGCGGCCGTCTCGAACCGCGGGGCCCCCACGAGCTCGCGGACGCGCACGCGCGCGTCGTCCGGTGTGCCTGCCATCTCGAGCCACGGCTCGAGCTCCCAGGCCGACCGCCATTCCCGCTCCTCGTCCACCGCGAGGCCGTGCGGGGCGAGCGCCGCCGCCACCTCGCCGCGCCGCGGCAGCCGCCGGTGGTCGGGGTCGCGCAGCCGCTCCACCGTCTCCCACCGCGCGGCGGCCGCCGGGTCGTCGTCGGCCAGGTAGTCCTGCACGACGATCCGGCCGTCCGGTGTGAGCACGCGAACCATCTCGGCGAGCGTCGCGTGCATGTCGTCCACGTGGTGGAGGGTGTTGACGACCGTCACGAGGTCGAACGACGCTTCCGGGAAGGGGATGTCCTCCCCGGTGCCGATGGCCCGCTCCACGCTGTCCGGCGCGTGCTCGAGCAGCGCGGCGGACGGATCCAGCGCGACCGCTCTCGCAACGTGCGGGGCGAGCGCCGCCGAAAACAGGCCCGGGCCCGCGCCGACGTCCAGCGCGCTGTCGGACGCGCTCGGCCGGCACAGATCGACCAGCCGCGACCAGTCCTTTGCCGCGGCCGCCTTCGCATACCGGTCAGCCGTCCTGTCGAACCTGCTCTCGGACAAACGCGATCGCCTCCTCCCGTGTGGACACGCCGCCGGCCGCCTGCTCCTCCGCGAGCAGCCCGACCAGCCGGCTGATCTCGGGCCCCGCCGCACCGGCCGCTTCGGCGATCTCGTCGCCCCGCAGGAGCGGTGCAGCACCGTCGTCTTCGAGCGATCCGATCAGCCCGAGCAGCTCGTCCGCCGTCTCCGCATGGCGGCGCAGGTGGCGCAGCCGCGAGGACGGGCCGCGCGTGGCGAGCCGGTCGCCCAGCGACAGCACCACGCTCGAGCGCGGCCAGGGCTCGGTCGCGCGCAGGTAGCGGTATGCGCGCCGCCGGTCGAGCGGCCGCTCGGGGATCGCGAAGCCGAGCACCAGGTGCTGCGCCACCATGATGCGGCAGAACCGGATCACCGAGTTCGCCGCCTTCCACCGCGACAGCACCCGCTCGGCGGCGTCCGCCCCCTCGCGGTCGTGGCCGACGAAGCTGACGCGCCCGCCCCGCTCCCCGCGCGTCTGCGGCTTGCGGATGTCGTGGAAGAGCGCCGCGAACCGAAGCGCCTGCTCGGCCGTGAGGTCGTCGCCGACGGTCCGCCCCAGCTCCTCCTCCACCACCGGCGCGTGGCGCGGGAGGTAGTGCACCGGGTGCGCCGCGACGTCGGCGACCGCCTCGATCACGTGGAGGGTGTGCTCCCACACGTCCAGCTGGTGGTGGGCGCTCTGAAGGCAGCCGCGCAGCGGCACCGCCTCCGGCAGCACGACGTCGAGCACGCCGACCCGTTCGGCCAGGCGCAGCGCCTCGGCCGGACGCGGGCCGCAGAGCATCCGCCGCATCTCCATGTAGATCCGCTCGCCCGACGGCGCGTCCGCGAGCGGCGCCTGCCGTCGCGCCAGCCGCTCGGTGTCCGGGTCGATCGCAAAGCCGATCTCGTGCGCGATGCGCGGCAAGCGCAGCAGCCGCAGCGGGTCGTCCGCGAACGCCCGCTCGGAGACGACGCGGACGACGCCTCGTTCGAGGTCGCCGCGCCCGCCGTGCGGGTCGACCACCGCGCCGCCGTCCAGTGCCATTGCGACCGCGTTGACCGTGAAGTCGCGCAGCGCGAGATCGTCCTCGATCGTTCCGCGGCAGGCCGTCACGTCGACCGTGTCCGGGCCGGCAACCACCCGCCATGCGCCGTGTCGCTCCGACAGCGGGAACGGCGAGCCGCCGCTGCGCCGGGCCAGCCACCGGGCGGCCTCCCCCGGATCGCCGTCGACGACCAGGTCGATGTCGATCACCGGCCGGCCGAGCAGGAGGTCGCGGACGGAGCCGCCCACCAGCCACGCACCGGGGAGCGGCGCGCGCTCGCGGATCGGCCCGAGCAAGTCAGCCGTCGACGATGACATGCTCAACCCGCCGCCTGCGTGGCGCGATGTCGCACACGACCTCGTAGCTGATGGTCCCGCACAGCGCCGCCCACTCCTCCGCGCCGATGCGCTCCCCGCCGTCGTCGCCGATCAGCACGACGGCGTCGCCCAGCTCGACATCGCATTCGTCGCCGATCACGAAGGTGAGCTGGTCCATGCTCACCGTCGCCGCCACGCGACGCCGGGTGCCGCGGACGAGGACGTCCATCCGACCGGACAGCAGCCGCGGCACGCCGTCCGCATAGCCGGCGGGCGCCAGGCCGATCCAGGTCGGACGGTCAGCGACGAACCGGCGCCCGTAGCCCGCGCTCTCGCCCGCGGCCAGGCGCTTCAGCTGCGCCACGTAGCTCTCGAGCCGCAGCGCCGGCACCAGCCCGTGCGCGTCGGGCGCGTCGCCGAAGGGCGACAGCCCGTAGACCGCGATGCCGGAGCGGACGGCGTCGAACCGCGCCTCGGGGAATGCCAGCGCGCCCGCGCTGTTGGCGACGTGCCGCGGGCACGGCGGAAAGCGCTGCGAGAGCTGCTCGAAGCGCTCCAGCTGGCGCCTGGTGTGCTCGGGGTCCGTGTCCGCCGCGGCGAGATGGCTCATGAGGCCGCCGAGCCGCAGATGCTCGGAGGCAAGCACCTCGTCCGCGACCCGCAGCGCCTCCTCCTCGCTCATGCCCCAGCGCCCCATCCCGGTGTCCGCCTTGACGTGCACGACCAGCGGCTCGCGCGAGGCGGCGCGGACGCGCGCGAAGCCCTCGACCGAGCTGACGGCGATCTCGACGCCCTCGACCTCGCCCTCCTCGCCCGGGGCGAGCGGCGACATCACCAGCACCGGGGCCTCGGGCAGCGCCGTCCGCACCGCGCGCGCCTCCTCGCACGTCGCGACACAGAGCTTCGCCGCTCCGGCCGCCAGGGCGGCGCCGCCGACCGCGCTTGCGCCGTGCCCGTACCCGTCGGCCTTGACGACCGCCCATACTTCGGCCGGCTGGACGACGTCACGCAGCTGTGCGACGTTCGCGGCAACCGCGGCCAGGTCGACCGTGACGGTGGCGCGGGCCGGCCGCTGCGCCCGCGCTACCACTCCTCCGCGAGCGCGCGCACGACGTCCGCCCGCGAGATCACCCCCGCCACCGCGCCGGACGGATCGACCACCGGCAGCCGGTTGACGTTGTGGTCGACCATCCGCTGGGCCGCCTCGTGCAGCGTGTCGTCCGGCGAGATCGTCACCGGCTCTGGCTCCATCAGGTCGCGGACCGTGGTGCCGAACGCCTTGCGGAACCGCTCCCGCCACTCGTCCATCCGCTCGAGGAAGATGACGCCACCCAGGATGGGCAGCGTGTGCGGCATGTCGATCTCGTCCTCGACGGCCTGGAACACCAGGTCGGCCTCGCCGACGACGCCGACCAGCGTGCCGCCCTCGACCACCGGCACGCTCGAGAGGTTGTGGTCGGAGAGCACCGCCGCCAGCGTGCGCAGGTCGTCGTCCGGAGCGACCGTCGGCCCACCGACGCGCATGCGCGCCGCGACCTTGAGATCGGCTATCGCGGTCACTGCTTGAACACTCCTGGAAGGGCGTCGATCACGTCGCCGCTGATGATACCGTCGGGCCCCAACGCCTCCGCCGCCGCACGACCGGCGCGAGCGTGCAGCACGGCGCCACAGCACGCGGCCGTCCACGGATCGAGCCCCTTCGCGAGCATGGCCCCGATCACGCCCGTCAGGACGTCGCCGCTGCCCGCCGTGGCCAGGCCGCCCGTGTCGGAGACCGACACGACGACGCGCTCGCCGCCGGGGGCCGCAACGAGCGAATCGGCGCCCTTCAGCAGCACGACGGCACGCGACCGGGCGGCCGCCTCGCGCACCGCCGCAAGGCGGTTCGCCCGCACCCAGGCGGCATCGCGGTCGAGCAGCCGGGCCATCTCGCCCTCGTGCGGCGTGAGCACCGCCGGAACACGACGGCGAGCCGTCAGCTCGAGGGCGCCGGCCATCGCGAACAGGGCGTCCGCATCAAGGACGATCGGCCCCCGGTGCCGCCGGGCGAGGCGCCGCGCGAGGTCGCCCGCCGCCTCTCCTCGCCCCATGCCCGGCCCCACCGCCAGCGCGCCCGCGCGGTCGGCCAGCTCCAGCCCCTGGCCGGTCTCCTTCACCATCAGCTCCGGGTGCACCGTCGCGATCTGCGGGGCGACGTCACCGGGCACCGCCACCCAGACCACCCCCGCGCCGGCCCGCAGCGCCGCCCGGCCGCAGAGCACGGGCGCTCCCGCGAAGCCGGGGGCGCCGCCGACCACGAGCACGGAGCCGGCCGCGTACTTGGTGGATTCCGCGCCCTTTCGCGGCACCAGGTCGAGCAGCGAGCGGGTCGCCAGCGCGGCGGCCGTCGGCGTCTCGAGCTGCGGCGGGATGCCGATGTCCGCCACCACGACGTTGCCCGCGTGCCGGCGTCCGGGCGCGATCACCAGGCCCAGCTTCGGCCCGTGGAACGTGACGGTCACGTCCGCGCGCACCGCGGCCCCCGCGACCGTGCCGTCGTCGGCGTTCACGCCCGACGGCACGTCGAGCGCCACCACCGGCCGGCCGGCCGCGTTCATCGCGTCGATCGCCGCGGCCGCCGCCGCACGCGGCTCGCCGGCGAACCCCGTGCCGAACAGCGCGTCGACGATCACGCCGGCCCCTCGCAGCGCCCTGCGAAGGGCGGCAGGCTGGGGGCGCCGGACGACGTCGACGCCGAGCCGTTCCGCCACGTCCATGAACCGCCGCGCGTCCTCGCCGATACGCGTCGCCGCACCCATGAGCATGACCTGCACATCGAACCCGGCCGACGCGAGGTGCCGAGCGACGACGAACCCGTCGCCGCCGTTGTTGCCCGTTCCGGCGACGATCACCGCACGCCCCGCGTCGCCGAAGCGCTCGGCGATCTCATGGGCGGCCGCGAGCCCGGCGCGCTCCATGAGCACCGTCCCGGGGATGCCGAGGCCGTGGATGGCCGCGTCGTCCAGAGCGCGCATCTCGGCCGAGTCGTAGAGCGGCAGCAGCTCGTTCATCGAGGGTGGACGATCGCGACCGCGGCCGCCATGCCCTTGGAGTGCGTCATCGACAGGTCGATCTCGCCCGCGTCGAAGCGCTCGGCGAACTCGGCGACCTGGCCTGAGAGCGTGACGGAGGGCTTCGGCCGTCCGCTGATGTCGATGTCGCGCCACATGAACTCGACGCCACAGCCGATCGCCTTGCCGACGGCCTCCTTACCGGCGAACCGCGCAGCGAAGTGCTGGGCCGGGTTCGGCCGCGAGAAGCAGTACCGCCGCTCCGCCTCGGTGAAGACGCGATCCGCGAACCGCGGCCGCTTGGCGAGTGCGGCCCGCACGCGCTCGATCTCGATCATGTCGATGCCGACGCGCATGCCCGGACACTACACTCACGCCGATGTCGCGCGCCCGTCAGCTCAGCCCGTCGGCCACCTGGTGGCCGAGCGTCCTATGGCAGACCACGACGCTCGAGGTCGTCCGCGACGGGGAGCGGTTGCTGGTGGACCCGGGCATCGCCCCGTGGGAGGTCTCGGAGGCAGCGCGGGACGGTGCAGCGCACGTGCTGATCACGCACGCCGACTGGGACCACGTGATGGGCATCGGGCTGCTGCCCGAGGCGACGGTATGGGCCGGCGCGGGAGCATCGCAGCGGATCCGCACCGGCGAGGCGCGCGCGTCGGTCGAGAGCCAGGCGCGCGTCTACGGCGTCCCGCTCGAGGGGCTCGACGGCCTGCGCGCCGACCGGGCGCTGCCGGCCGAGCAGGGAACGTTCCAGCTCGGGCCGTGGACGGCAGAGTGCCACTCGACGTCAGGCCACACACCCGACGGCATCACGACATGGCTGCCCGACGAGGGGCTGCTGATCGTGGGCGACTACCTGTCGGAGCAGGAGGTGCCGTTCATCTACGACTCCGCATGGAGCTACCGGGAGACGTTGCAGACGCTGATCGGCCTGCTCGAGCGCCACCGACCGGAGCACGTCGTCGTCGGGCACGGCAGCCCGCACACCGCCGCGCGCGCGGCCGAGATCGCGAGCGAGGATCTCGAGTACGTCGAGCGGCTGATCGCCCACGCGGAGGCCGGCCGCAGCGCCGAGGACGACGTCCCGTATCCGCAGCGCGGGGGTGCGAGCGACCCGGCCGAACACCGCGCAAACGTCGTGCGCACGTGCGAACGGCTGGACATCTGACGCCCGGCGCCTGGCTGCGAGACCTGGCGGAGTCGCCTCCCGCTCCCGAGCCGCCGGCCGGATCCGGCTCCCGCCGCATTTTCGAGCGGCGCTACCAGATCGAGATCGGGCCGGAGCCCGACCCGGACATGAACATCGTCTCCCGCCTGCGGCTCGCGGGGCACGACCTCGCCGCCGCGGTGGACGATGCCCGCGAGGCGTTCCGCGCGGCCGGGCGCACCGCGGCGACGTGGGAGGTCGGCAGCGGCGCGACGCCCGGCGGCCTCGTGGAGCAGCTGCAGGGGTTGGGCATGTCGCCGCACGAGCCCGCCTCCATGCTGGCGCTGGCCTGCACGGTCGAGCCGGCGAGGTCCACGCCGGACATCGAGACGGAGCCGGTCGAGACGGACGCGCAGTTCGGCGAGGTGCGGGCGATCTTCGAGGAGGGAGACGGGTGGAAGCCGGGTGATGAGTGGCTCCGCGGGCCGGGGTTCGTGACCCGGTATCTCGGCCGCATCGACGGGCGCGCCGTGGCGACCGCGGACATCACGTGGCTCGACGACGACCGCGCGGTCTTCCTCGGCGGTGCCTTGACCCTGCCCGAGTTCCGCGGCCGAGGCGCCTATCGGGCACTCGTCCGGCGGCGCTGGGAGGAGGCCGCCGCGCGGGGGCGGGACGTGCTCGTCACGCAGTCCGAGCCGATGTCCCAGCCGATCCTGCTGCGCCTCGGCTTCGAGGTGGTCGGCGAGATCGCCGTGCTCGTGGACAGGTTCCCGTGAACGAGCACGTCCTCGCCCTGGCAAACGACCCGAACACGCACACGCCGCTTCGCGCCGGCGACGAGCGGATCGTCGACCCGCGCTTCGTGATCTGGCTCGGCATGGGTACCGACAGCCCGCACTGGACGGTGGTGCAGCGGTTCCGGTTCCAGCCGGAGGAGGTCGACGCGGTGGTGGCGGACGTGCACGACCTCCTGCGGCAGCGCGGCCGCACGAGCTGCGCCTGGGAGATCGGCAGCACCGGCCGGCCGGCCGGGCTGGCCGAGATGCTGCTCGAGCGCGGCATGGCGCTGGCCGAGACCGACAGCCACCAGACCGGGATGGTGCTCGACCGCGAGCCGGCGCCCAGGCCGGAAGGGGTCGAGGTGCGCCACGCGGAGACGCTCGAGGACTACAGGGTCGCCGAGGAGATCGCCCACCGCGCATTCGGCGAGCCGGCGCCGTCGGAGGAGTACGTCTCCGAGATGTTCGAACGGCGCAACCCCGACGTCGTCCGACGCTACCTGGCCCGCGTGGACGGCCGCGACATCGGCACGGCCACGGCCACCTTCGCCCGCGACGGCGTGGTGCTCAACTCGGGCTCGACGCTGCCCGACCACCGCGGCCGCGGCGCGTACCGGGCGCTCGTCCGCGCCCGCTGGGACGACGCCGTCGCCGCCGGGACGCCGGTGCTCGTGACCCAGGCGGGCGCAATGTCACGGCCGATCCTGGAACGGCTCGGCTTCCGGGCGGTGTGCGAGGTCGTCGCGGTGGTCGACCGGTTCGGCCCAGCCGATGGCTGATTGCTCCACCGCCACCCCACCTCGGCAGCCGCGGTGCGCCGAGGATGTGGGATTGCCCATGCAGCCGTCCTAGACTGCCGCGATGCGCCAGGTCATCCCATTCGGCCGGATCGCCGGCATCCCGATCGGCGCGAGCTGGACGTGGCTGCCCGTCCTGCTGCTCGTCATCCTCAATTACGCGAACGACGTCTTCCCGGCCAGCAACCCCGGGCTTTCGGACTCCACGTACCTCGTCATGGCGGTGGCGCTTGCCCTGCTGTTCTTCGCCGGCCTGCTGCTGCACGAACTCGGACACGCGTTCGTCGCCCGTCGCAACGGCATGCAGATCGAGGGCATCACGCTCTGGCTGTTCGGCGGCGTGGCGCGGATCGTGGGCGAGTTCGCGGCTCCGGGAGTCGAGTTCCGGGTGGCGGTGGCCGGGCCGGTGGTGACGCTCTGCATCGGCCTGGCCTTCGCCGCGGCCACGCTGCTGCTGTCGCTCCCCTCGGCGGTCGACGGCGTCGTCTCGATGGTCGCCATCGCGAACCTCTTCCTGCTCGCCTTCAACCTGATCCCCGCCTATCCGCTCGACGGCGGCCGGATCCTGCACGCGGTGCTGTGGCGCTTCCAGCGGGACCGCGGCGCTGCCACGCGCCTGTCGGCCGGCATCGGCCGCGGGTTCGGCCTGGTGATGACCGGGCTCGGTGTCGCAGCCATCCTGCTCGGCGGCGACGTCCGGTACGGCTGGATCGCGGTGATGGGCCTGTTCCTGCTGATGGCGGCCACCGGCGAGCGCCGCGGCGAGCAGGTTCGGTCCCTGCTCGACGGCCTCACGGTCGCGGACGTGATCGAGCGCGACCCGGTCTGCGTGCTGCCCACCCTGACGCTGTCGGAGTTCGTGGACGCGGTCGTCTGGGCCCAGCGGTACACGACCTATCCGGTGTACGACGGCGAGCGGGTGATCGGAATGCTGCCGTTTCGGAGCGTCGCCGCCGTGCCGCGGAGCGAGTGGGACGAGAAGCGGGTCGCCGAGGTGATGACGCCGCTGTCGGGCGTCGTCCTGCTGGACGAGGAGCAGTCGCTGACCGAGGCCGCCGGCCGCCTGTCAGGCAACCCATTGCAGCGGGGGCTGGTGCTCGACGGCGACCGCCTGGTCGGCCTCGTCTCGATCTCCGACATCGCCCGCGCGTTCGAGCGGCGGGCACGGGCGCTCTGACGCCCGACTACGATCTGGGCATGGACGCCAGCGAACTCCGCGGCCTCGCGCTCTTTGCCGGCCTGACCGACCAGCAGCTGCAGCAGGTGGCGGGGTGGGGGGACGAGATCGAGGTGGACATCAACCACCACCTGATCCGCCGCGACGGGTACGGGCACGAGTTCTTCGTGATCCTCGACGGCACGGCGGAGGCGATGGACGGCGACATCCATCTCGCCGACCTGGCGAAGGGCGACTTCTTCGGCGAGATCTCGCTGCTCGACCACGACAGGCGCACGGCCTCGGTGCGGGCGACCACGCCGATGCGGCTGATGGTGATGCCCGAGCAGCACTTCCGCTCGATGCTCCACGGCATGCCGCAGGTCGCCGAGCGCGTGCAGGTCAAGGTGGACGAGCGCCGGGAGGCGAGCGAGTTCAGCAAGGGCTGAGCCGCGCTGGCGCAGCCGGTGCCCACCCGGTATGGTCGGCGGCCCCGACCCGGAGGACGCCATGGACGCCGCGAAGCTGACGCAGATCCCCCTGTTCGAGGGGCTGTCGCAGAGAGACCTGGAACGTCTCGGGCCGATGATCGATGAGGTCGACGTCCGCGCCGACAGGCCGCTGGCAGTGGAGGACACGCTGGGGCACGAGTTCTTCGTCCTGCTCGAGGGGACGTGCAAGGTGCTGATCGGAGACGAGACGATCGCCGAGCTGCGGGCCGGCGACTTCTTCGGCGAGATGGCGCTGCTCGACCGCGAGCGCCGGACGGCATCGGTGGTGGCGACGACGCCCGCGCGCGTCGCGGTGATGACGCGGTCGGCATTCCGTGACATGTCCACGCGGTACCCGGAGGTCGGCGCGCGCCTGCGGGCGGCGATCGACGAGCGGTCGGCGCGCTCGGCCGGCTGACCGGCGGGTGGCGCTCCGCGCAGCCGTCCTCACGATCCGGTTCGTCTGCGAGCTGGGCGCTCTGGCGGCGGTGGCGTTCTGGGGGTACCACACGGCGGGCGGCGCGGCCGGTGTCGCGCTCGGCGTGCTCTGCGCCGGCGTCCTCGCGGCCGTCTGGGGGACGTTCCTCGCGCCGAAGCGGCGGATCGACCTGCCCCCGCCGGGGCGGCTGGCGATCGAGCTCGCCGTCTGGGCGCTGGCCACAGCCGGCCTGTGGTCGGCGGGCCGGCCGGGTCTGGCGGCGGTGCTGCTCGTCGCCGCCGTGGTCACCGGCGGGCTGAACGCCGCGATGCAGTCCCGCCGACCTACTCGACGGTGACTGTCTTTGCCAGGTTCCGCGGCTTGTCGATGTCCAGCCCGCGCCGCCTGGCGATGGCGTAGGCCAGCTGCTGCAGCGGCAGGATGGCGAGTGCGGCCTGCAGCTCGGGCTCCGTGCGAGGCAGATAGAGCACGTGCTCGGCGAACTCCTGGATCTGGACGTTGCCTTCGGTGGCGACGGCGATCACGTGTGCGCCGCGGGCGCGCACCTCCTGGATGTTGGAGACCACCTTCTCGTACACGTCGTTGTCGGTGGCGATCACCACCACCGGGGTGCGGTCGTCGAGCAGCGCGATCGGCCCGTGCTTCATCTCGCCCGCCGCATAGGCGTCGGTGGGGATGTAGCTGATCTCCTTGAGCTTGAGAGCGCCCTCGAGCGCGATCGGCAGGCCGATGTTGCGTCCCAGGTAGAGGAAGAACTCGTTCTGCCAGAACCGCTCGGCGATCGGCTCCACCAGATCACCGCGATCGAGCGTCTGCTGCGCCAGGTCGGGCAGTGAGCGCACCTGCTGCAGCAGCACGTCGGCCCGCGTCGCGTCGATCGTCCCGCGCACCATGCCAAGCTTCAGCGCCAGCAGGTACATCAGCACCACCTGGCTGGTGAACGTCTTGGACGCGGCCACGCCGATCTCGAGGCCCGCTCGGGTGTAGAGCACGGAGTCGGCGTCCCGCGTCGCCTGGCTGCCCATCACGTTCGTGATCGCCAGCACGTGCGCGCCGCGGTCGCGTCCCTCCTTCATGGCGGCGATCGTGTCGATCGTCTCACCGGACTGGGAGACCGCGATCACCAGGGTGTTCTCGTCGATCACGGGCCGGCGGTAGCGCCATTCGCTCGCAATGTCCGACTCGCTCGGGATGCGCGCCCACTCCTCGAGCAGGTAGCGCCCGATCAGCCCGGCGTGGTACGCCGTGCCGCAGGCCAGGATGACGACACGCGACAGGCCGCGGATCTGCTCCTCGCTGAGGTTCAACCCGTCTAGCTGCAGCTCGCCGTGGTACAACCGCTCGCCGATGGTCTCGGCGATCGCGTCGGGCTGCTCATGGATCTCCTTGAGCATGAATGTCTCGTAGCCCTGTTTCTCGGCCGCCTCCTCGTCCCAGTCGACGTACTCGACCGGCCGCTCGATCACGTCGCCGTCCGCCGTCAGGAAGGTCGCACCCTCGGGTCGGGCGACCACGATCTCGTCGTCGAGCACGTACTGGACGCGCCGTGTCTCGCTCATGAAGGCGGGAATCGCCGACGCCATGAACGTCTCGCCGTCGCCCACGCCGACAACGAGCGGGCACTGGCGCCGCGCCGCCAGGATCTCGTGCGGGTGGTCGCGGTGCACGACCGCGAACGCGAAGTGGCCGTGCAGCTCCAGGTACGCCAGCCGCACGGCCTCGACCAGGTCGCCGTCGTAGTGCTCCTCCACCAGATGGCTGATGACCTCGCTGTCGGTGTCGGTGTGAAACCGGTGCCCGCGTGTGAGCAGCGTCTCGCGGAGCTGGACGTAGTTCTCGATGATGCCGTTGTGGACGGCCGTCACACCGGAGCCCTCGCACGCCTCGATCGGGTGCGCATTCGACTCGGTGACGCCACCGTGCGTGGCCCAGCGGGTGTGCGCCAGTCCCAGCGTGGCCGGGTGGCTCGACGTGCCGACCGCCTCGCGCAGCGCCTCGACGCGGCCGACGCGCCGGGTGATGTCGATGCTGCCGTTGATCAGCGCGATCCCCGCCGAGTCATAGCCGCGGTACTCGAGCCGCTCGAGACCCGTGAGCAGCAGCTCCTTGCACTGGCGATCACCAACGTATCCGACGATTCCGCACATGGTTCCTTCTTACGCCCCGATCTCGGTTTGCACAAGGCTGACGAGCCGCTCGCTGATCCGCTCGCACTCGGCTTCGTCCTCGGCCTCGACCATCACGCGCACGAGCGGCTCGGTGCCCGATGCGCGAAGGACGATCCGGCCTCCGTCGCCAAGCTTCTCACTGACCGCCTCCACCTCCTGCCAGATGCGGTCAGCGGACGGTAGCAGGGATCGATCCGCGGTCACCGCGACCAGCCGCTGGGGGAACGGCTTCAGCATGTCGTTCGCCTGTTCCGGCCGAAGGCCAAGCCGGTGCAGCGCGCCGAGCAGCATCAACGCCGTTGCGAGCCCGTCGCCGGTGGTGTGGTGGCGAAGGTCGACGACGTGGCCGGACTGCTCGCCGCCGAGCACCGCTCCCGTCTCGAGCATGCGCTCGAGCACATAGCGGTCGCCCACATCGGTCACCTCGACGGCGATCCCGTGCTCGCGCATCAGGCGGTGGAACCCGAGGTTGGTCATCGAGGTGACCACCACCCGGTCGCCCGTGAGCATGCCGCGGCGGTGCAGGTCGATGCCGAGCACGGCGATGATCACGTCGCCGTTCACGGCCCGGCCGCGCCCGTCCACGGCAAGGCAGCGGTCGGCGTCGCCGTCGAACGCGATGCCGGCGTCCAGCCCGTGCTCCGAGACCAGCGCCGCCACCGCATCGAGGTGTGTCGAGCCGACCCCCGCGTTGATGTTGCGCCCGTCGGGATGGCATCCGATCCGTTCGACCGCCTCACCGAGCCGCTCGAACAGCGCCGGCCCGGCCTGCCATGCGGCGCCGTTCGCGCAGTCGATGCCGATTCGCAGGCCGGCCTCGACGTCCTCCCCGTAGGTCTCCGCCAGCCACTCGACGTACCGCATCCACGCATCGTCGACGCGCTCCGCCCGGCCGCCCGCCCCGCCGGCCGGGCTCGCCATGAGCGACTCGATCCGCGCCTCGTCCGCATCCGCGAGCTTGCGGCCGTCGCCGCCGAGGAACTTGATGCCGTTGTCCTCGTAGGGGTTGTGGGACGCCGAGATGACGCAGCCGAGCGCGGCGCCGGCCTCGCGCGCCAGCACGGCAACGCCCGGGGTCGGGATCACACCGGCCCGGGTGGCGACGCCTCCCGCCGAGACGATGCCGCCGACGAGGGCCAATTCGAGCGCCGGCCCGGATTCGCGGGTGTCCCGCCCGATCAGGATCGTCTCGCCGGGGCCGGCGAACCGCGCCGCGGCCGCGCCCAGGTCGCGGGCTACCGCCTCGGTCAGGTCGACGCCCGCGCGGCCGCGCACGCCGTCCGTGCCGAACAGCTTCCGTGCGCGTGGCACCGGGTGCCTAGCGCTTCGAGAACTGCGGCCGCTTGCGCGCCTTCTTCAGGCCGGCCTTCTTGCGCTCGACCTCACGCGCGTCGCGCGTCAGGAACCCCGATCGCTTGAGATCGCCGCGCAGCGACTCGTCCGCCTGGAGCAGCGCGCGCGAGATGCCGTGGCGCAGGGCGCCGGCCTGGCCGGAGATGCCGCCGCCGTCGATGCGGGCGCGGACGTCGAAGCTCGCGTCGGTGCCGCTGACCCGCAGCGGCGCGGTGGCCACGGATTGGAGCGTCGGGCGCGGGAAGTACTCCGCGAGCGCCTTGCCGTTGACGGTGACCTGACCGCTGCCGGGGACGAGCACGACCCGGGCGACGGACGTCTTGCGCTTGCCGGTGCCGCGGTATGCGACGGGGGTGTTTGGCACTACGAGCTCTCCTTCAGCGGTGCGGGATTCTGCGCCTCGTGCGGATGCGCCGGGCCGGCGTACACCTTCAGCTTTCGCAGCTGCGCGGCCGCGAGGCGGTTCTTCGGCAGCATGCCCTTCACCGCCTTGCGGATGACCTCCTCCGGCCGGCGCTGGAGCTGCTCCGCCAGCGTCCGCTGGCGCAGGCCGCCCGGATAGCCGCTGTGGCGGTAGTAGATCTTCTGCTCGAGCTTCTTGCCGGTCACATGCACCTTCTCGGCATTGACGACGATCACGAAGTCCCCGGTGTCGACATGCGGCGTGTAGGCCGGCTTGCGCTTGCCGCGCAGGACGTCGGCGATCTCGGTGGCGAGGCGGCCGAGCGTCTCGCCCTCGGCGTCCACCACATACCAGCTCTGCTCGATCTCGCGCGGCTTTGCGCTGTAGGTCTTCATCGATCCTCGTTGCGTGGGAACTGTCGGCGTCGGGCGCATGCAGCGGCCCGCAGCCGGAACGACGGCGAATGGTAGCTCAGATCGCCGCGACGCGAAGGCGCACGGTGGAAGCGACGCCGTCGCGGTGGATCGTGCGCAGGGCGACGGCCACGACCTCCGGGTCGAACTGCGTGCCCGCGCCGCCGTCCAGCTCGGCGACCGCCTGCTCGTGGAGCAGCGGCCGGCGGCGGGCGTTCCCGCGGCGCATGACCACGTACGCAGCGCACACCGCAACGATGCGTGAGGTGAGCGGGATCGCCTCGCCACGGAGCCCGTGCGGATACCCGCTTCCGTCCCACCACTCGCGGATCGCCCCCACGCCGGCAACGGCGTCCTGCAGCTCCGGGATGCCCGCCAGCATGCGCTGGCCGATCAGCGTGTGCCGCTGCACGACCGCCCGCTCGACGGGAGTCAGCGGCCCGCGCTTCGCTCGGAGCGGAGCGGGGATGTGCGAGATGCCCGCCTCGTGCACCAGGGCAACCAGGCGCACCTGCCGCAGGCCGGCCTCGTCGAGGCACAGCCCCTCGCCCACGGCCGCCGCCAGCACCGGGAGCTCCAGGTCGGCTGCGCCGATCTCCCGCGCATGGTCGGCCGCCCGAAGGAAGGCCATGGCCTCGTCGAAATCCCTGCCGGCCGCGGCCGGGAGCAGGCGCCCGGCGGCGCGCACGATCCGCCGCGCGCGGCGGACCTCGCCCCGCCCGAACGCCGAGGAGCGCATGTCCGACCACACCTCGACGAGGTAGGGCCCGCCCGCGCCGTCGAGGCGAAGCAGCAATGCGGCCCGCTCGCCGATCGCATCGAGGAACGCAGGCTCGGCCCGGTCACCACCCCGGTCCCCGACCCAGGTCGTATACGGGCGGCCATCGTCGATGACGGCGCGAGTGGCCGGATAGCCCTCGAGCGCGCGCTCACCCGCATGCCGGCGCCACCGCTCCGGTGACCGCGTGAACGCGGCCAGCTCGGCGGCGACGCGGCGATCGAGGTCGACCCAGGAGACGAGGCAGCCGGACGCCCCGAGGTCGCGGGCGAGCACCTCGCACAGCGCGGAGAGCAGCTCCCGGCTGCCCGTCCCGGTGGGGAGCTCCTCTCCACCGACCATACGCGGCACGGCGATCATGCGGGCAGGATGCCCGAGCCGGCTGAGCGTGGACATCCCCGATTTGTGGTGCCCGGGATCCCCGTCTGCGGGAGTGCGGTCGCCCGCTGGCACCACGGATAAGCTTCCAGGCATGCGAGACGTGCTGCGCGACGCCCAGGAACTGCTTGCCGCCGGCGAGCCGGTCGCGGTCGCGATGGTGGTCGACAGCAAGCGCTCCGCGCCCCGCCCGCTCGGCTCGCGGCTGCTCGTGACCGCCGGCGGGGAGATGCGCGGCTCGGTGTCCGGCGGATGCGTCGAGAGCGACGTCGTGCTCCGCGCACAGGAGGTGCTCTCGACCGGCGAGCCGCAGCTCGTGCCGTACGGCATCACCGACGACGACGCATTCGACGTGGGGCTGCCCTGCGGCGGAGAGATCGAGGTGTTCATCGCGCCGCTCGACGCCGATGAGGTGGCCCGAGTGGAGCGGGCGATCGAGCGCGGCGAGCGCCTCGCCGTGACCACCACGCTGGCAGGGCCGGACGCGGGGGGCAAACGCTACGACGAGGGAGAGGCGCACTCCAGCGCGTCGCGCGAGAGCGCCGACACCTTCGTCGAGCACCATGCACCGGCCCCGGTGCTGATGGTGTTCGGTGCCGTCGACACCGCTCAGGAGCTGTGCCGGATGGCCCGGCAGGCGGGCTTCCGCACGGTCGTCTCGGACGCGCGCACGAAGTTCGCACGGCCCGAGCGGCTGCCGGACGCCGATGAGATCGTGGTCGGCTGGCCGGCGATGGCCTATGACGTGCATCCGCCGGACGAGGCGACGTACGTGGTCGTGCTGACGCACGACGCGCGGTTCGACGAGCCGGCTCTGGGGCCCGCGATCCGCAGCTCCGCCCCGTACATCGGCGCGTTGGGGAGCCGCCGTGCACAGGAACGGCGCCGCGAGCGGATGCTGAACGCGGGCTACTCGGAGGGGGAGCTTGCGCGCATCTCCGGCCCGCTGGGCCTGGACATCGGCGCGCTGACGCCGGCCGAGACGGCGGTCTCGATCCTGGCCGAGGTGATCGCGACGCGGCGCGGCCGCGACGGCGGGCGGCTGTCACAGTCGCCGGGGCGGATCCATCCCGAGCACGTCGCCTCGTAGCGAGGGCCGGTGCGCACCGCGCTGATCGCGGACATCCACGGGAACGTGGTCGCGCTGCGCGCGGTGCTCGACGACGTCCGCTCCCACGCCGACCGCGTCGTCTGCCTGGGCGACGTCGCGGCCACGGGGCCGCAGCCGGCGGAGGCTGTCGAGGCGGTGGCGGAGCTCGGCTGCGACGTGGTCATGGGCAATACCGACGAGTGGCTGCTCTCGCCGACCGACGAGGCGATCGAGGACGACGACACCCGCCGGATCGCCGAAATCGACCTGTGGGCTCGCGAGCAGCTCACGCCGGACCACCTGGCGGAGCTTCGGCGCTACCAGCCCCGGGTCGAGCTGGACGGTGTGCTCTGTTACCACGGGTCCCCTCGGTCGAACACCGAGGTCATCCTCTCCACCACGCCCGATCCCGAGCTCGCGCAGATGGTGGCCGGCTACGAGCGCCGGGTGCTCGCGGGCGGCCACACGCACGTGGCGATGCTGCGCCGGTTCCGCGGGTCGCTGGTGGTCAATCCGGGCTCCGTCGGCATGCCGTTCGAGCAGACCGCTCCCGAGACGTTCCGCAACCCGCCGTGGGCGGAGTACGCCGTGGTCGACGGAACCGACGTCGACTTCCGGCGCGTGGCCGTGGACGTGGGGGCGGTCACCGAGGCCGCACGCGCCAGCGGCATGCCGAACGCGGGATGGTGGGTCAAGGACTGGGCCTGGGGCTGACGGCCTCACCCTTCCTCGCCATCTATCCAGCGCGCGCACAGCCCGATACATCTCTCAGCGATGCAGCGGCGGGTCCTGCTTGTCCTGGCCCTGGCGGCCGTGGCACCCGGTCAGGCGGCGGACGCGCTGGCCGGCGGGGCGACGGTCCAGACGACGCATGACCGCTACCGGCCGGCCGTCGTGTTCACGTATCCGGCGCCGGTGACGCTGACCGACCCGTCCACGCAGGTGGCGTTGACCCGCGTCAGCACGGGCGCGGCTGTGCCTTTCACCGTGTCCGGGTCCGGCACGACAACCATCACCGTCTCGGTGGGCGCGACGCTCGCCTCCGGGGCGCAGTACACCGCGATGGTGTCACCGCCGCTCGACACGCCGGACACGGCGCTCTGGACGACTCGCGCCGCGCCGAGCCATCCGGCCCTGCAGGCCGTCGTCGTCGCCGCGGCGGCGCCGGACGCCGTCGACGACATCCTCCACCAGATCGACCGGGCGAACGTGCTGGCCGTGCCCCGCGCCTCGGATATCGTCGACATCTCGGCCGCCGGCCTGCACGCGCTGACGGCGGCCGATCTCCGCGGCTACCAAGCTGCCCTGGTCGTGACCGATGAGGACGTGTTCGACCAGAGCGCCGCGTCCGCCGTGCTGAGCGCGTACGCGGGAGCGGGCCACGGGGTCGTCCTGGCCGGCCAGACGCACTGGCCGAACGCGGGCGCCTGGGGGAACAGCTCGATCGGCGACCTGAACGGCACCTGGGCGGCGAACTGGAGCCCGCTCGGCTACGCGGCGCCGCCGGCCGTGGAGGGCGGGACGCTGAACGCGGGCGGCATGACTGCGCACTTCCTGACGCAGAACCTGAGCGGCTTCACCGTGCACGGCCCGGGATCGGGTGCCGAGTCGTCGCACAACAGCTGGCAGGAGGCGGTGCTCGCCCGGCTGCACACGACGTCGGCGTACCACGTCGCGGGACAGTCGTTCATTGCGGTGCACTGGGAGGCGAAGGGCCAGCCGGGGCGCGTGGTCGACCTCGGCTTCGACCCCTGGTCCACCGACATCCCGAGCGGGGGCGGCGGGTACGACCCCGGCGAGGCCGGGCAGGCCGCAGCGCTGCTCTCGCGGGCGCTCTGGTGGGCGACCGACCGGATCCCGCCCACGCACACGCACTTCACGTCGAAGCCGAAGAACCCGTCGCCCTACCGGACGGTGTTCTTCACGATGGCTGCGAAGGATGCGGACCCCGGCTCGGCGTTCTCGACGCTGCGGTTCCAGTACCGGGTGAACAGCGGCCGGTGGAAGTGGGCGCCGGGCGGCGCGTCGTTCGCGCTCTACCACCTGCCCGCCGGGCACACCTACACGATCCGCGCTCGGGCCGTCGACTTCGCGGGGAACCGCGACGCGCACGCGGCGGTGTACCGATTCAGGGTGCCGGGCGGGGCGACGGGGTAGCGACGGATCTGCCCGCCCGCCGGGTGATGGCCGGCGGGGTCAGCCCCTCGCGGGGCAGACCCCTTCGCCACGGGTCTGCCCCAACGGGGAGACCCGCCAGTCAACAGATCGCCAGGTGATGGCCGGCGGGGTAGCCCCCTCGCGGGGCAGACCCCTTCGCCACGGGTCTGCCCCAACGGGGCTGACCCGGCAGGCCCGCGTCCGGCGTCAGTTTGTTGGCCGGCCGGTACCCATCGCGGGGCACACGACTACTCCCACTCGATCGTGCTGGGCGGCTTGCTGGAGATGTCCAGCGCCACCCGGTTCACACCGGGGATCTCGTTGATGATCCGGCTCGAGATGCGCTCGAGCAGGTCGTAGGGGAGCCGCGCCCAGTCGGCCGTCATCGCGTCCTCCGACGACACGGCCCTGATGATGATCGGATACGCATACGTCCGCGAGTCGCCCTGCACTCCCACGCTGCGGATCGCCGGCAGGATCGCGAAGGTCTGCCACAGCTCGTGGTACAGGCCGGCGCGCCGGATCTCCTCGAGCAGCACCGCGTCCGCCTCGCGCAGGATGTCCAGCCGCTCTTGCGTGACGTCGCCGATGATGCGGATCGCAAGCCCGGGGCCCGGGAACGGCTGGCGCCACACCATCCGCTCCGGCAGGCCGAGCTCCTCGCCGACCCGCCGCACCTCGTCCTTGAAGATCAGCCGCAGCGGCTCGACCAGGTCGAACTCCATGTCCTCGGGCAGGCCGCCGACGTTGTGGTGGCTCTTGATCTTCGCCGCGGTGCGGCTCCCGGACTCGATCACGTCCGAGTACAGCGTGCCCTGCACGAGGTGGCGGACGTCGCCGAGCTTCGCCGCCTCGTCCTCGAACAGCCGGATGAACTCCTCGCCGATGATTCGGCGCTTCGTCTCGGGATCGGTCACCCCGGCCAGCCGGCCGAGGAAGCGGTCCTGTGCCTGGACGTGCACCAGCGGCACGTGGAAGTGCTCCTCGAACGACTCCACGACCTGCTCGGCCTCGTCCTTGCGGAGCAGTCCGTGGTCGACGAACACGCACGTCAGCTGGTCGCCGACGGCGCGGTGCACCAGCAACGCCGCCACCGCCGAGTCGACCCCGCCGGACAGCGCGCAGATCACCTGCTCGTCGCCGACCTGCTCGCGGATGCGCTCGACCTGCTCCTCGATGAACTGCAGCGGCGTCCACGTGGGCGGCGCCTGGCAGGCCTCGAGCACGAACTGCCCGAGCATCTCCGTCCCGCGCGGCGTGTGCGCGACCTCGGGGTGGAACTGCACGGCGTAGAACCCCCGCGCCGAATCCTCCATCGCCGCGATCGGCGTCGACGTGGTGGTCGCGGTGACGACGAACCCCTCGGGCGCGCGCACGATGCTGTCGCGGTGGCTCATCCAGCACGACTGCTCGGTGGGCAGATCGCCGAACAGCAGGCTGCCCTCCGAGAGCGTCACCGGCGTCTTGCCGAACTCGCCCAGCCCCGTGTTGGCGACGTCGCCGTCCAGCACCTGCGCCATCGCCTGCGCGCCGTAACAGATGCCGAGCACCGGGACGCCGAGCTCGAACAGCGCGGGGTCGACGGAGGGAGCGCCCGGCTCGTAGATCGAGGACGGACCGCCCGAGAGAATGATCCCCACCGGGTCGCGTGCTGCGATCTCGGCCACCGGCATGTCGTGCGGCACGATCTCGGAATAGACCCGGCACTCGCGCACCCGGCGCGCGATCAGCTGGGCGTACTGCGCCCCGAAGTCGACGACCAGCACCGGCCGGTGCGGTTGCGGCGACCCGAGCACGGCGGCCCCAGCCTGCGCCTCCCGCGGCCGCCGGCCGGCGTCCTCGGTCACCGGCTCATTCCGATCGCCTGCTCGCGCTGCAGCTTCTTGCCCTCCGTCTGGAGCGCCGGCGCGAACATGATCTCGGCCTTCTGGAAGGCCTGGATCGTGTCGTAGCCGGTTGTCGCCATCGACGTGCGCAGCGCGCCCATCAGGTTCAGCGTGCCGTCGTTCTCCTTGGCCGGGCCGACGACGATCTCCTCGAGCGTGGCGACCTGGTCGGTCTGCACGCGGGCTCCGCGCGGGAGGCTGGGATGGAACGTGGCCATGCCCCAGTGATAGCCGTGGCCGGGCGCCTCGACGGCGCGTGCGAGCGGCGAACCGACCATCACGGCGTCGGCCCCGCAGGCGATCGCCTTGGAGATGTCGCCTCCCGTGCGCATGCCGCCGTCGGCGATCACGTTGACGTACTGACCCGTCTCGAGCAGGTGCTGGACGCGCGCCGCGGCGGCGTCCGCGATCGCCGTCGCCTGCGGGACGCCGACGCCGAGCACGCCGCGCGTCGTGCAGGCAGCGCCAGGCCCGACGCCGACCAGGACGCCGGCGGCTCCCGTGCGCATGAGGTGGAGCGCCGCCTGGTAGGACGCGCAGCCGCCGACGATCACCGGCACGGGCATCGAGGCGATGAACTCCTTGAGGTTGAGCGGCTCGACCACCGTCGAGACGTGCTCCGCCGAGACGACCGTGCCCTGGATGACGAGCACGTCGAGGCCGGCGTCGAGCGCCAGCTGCCAGTGCTCGCGGACGCGCTGCGGCGTCAGCGACGCGGCGGCCAGCACGCCGGCATCCTTGATCTCCCTGATCCGCTTGCCGATCAGCTCCGGCTTCAGCGGCTCGGCGTAGATCGTCTGCATCTCACGCGTCGCCTCGGCCTTGTCGAACGTCGCGATCCGGGCGAGGATCTCGTCCGCATCCTCGTAGCGGGCCCAGATGCCCTCGAGGTTGAGCACGCCGAGGCCGCCGAGCCGGCCCAGCTCGATCGCGGTTGCCGGCGACACGACGCCGTCCATGGCCGATGCGAGCAGCGGCAGCTCCAGCAGATGCGGCCCCAGCCGCCAGGCGATGTCGACGTCCTCGGCATCGCGCGTCCGCCTGCTGGGGACGATCGCGATGTCGTCGAACCCGTAGGCGCGGCGCGCCTTCTTGCCGCGTCCGATCTCAATCTCCAACCCGTACGACCCCCTTCAAAAACACACGCGGCCCTTGCGGGCCGGGAGAGGAAAACCACCTGTCAGCACGAACACTCAATGTCCGATGCAGTCTATCAACGAGGTCGGTCGTGCCCCGGCACGGACCGCCTACGACGCCCGCGCCGCGGTGCCGGTGATCTCCTGCACCTCGACCATGGCGGCGTAGCGCGGCACGTCGCGGGGGTCGAAGACGCCCGCGCCGACCGCCTGGGTGTTGGCGGCGCCGCAGGCCAGCGCCGTGCGCAGCGCCTGCTCGGGGCCGTGGCCGGCCTGGTGTGCGGCCAGGAACCCGGCCAGGAACGCGTCGCCCGAGCCGACCGCCGAGACCGCCTCGACGCGCGGGATCCAGGCGCGGTACATCTGCCTGCGCCCCTTGCCCTCCGAGAGCAGCGCATAGCAGCCCGTCTTGAGGGTGACCAGCACGCCCCCCGCGCCCATGGCCGCGATCGTGGCGAGACCCGCCTGGAAGTCCTCGTCGGTCTGGAACTCGTTGCCGACCAGCGCCTCGGCCTCCCGCTGGTTCGGGAACACGAGCGACGGCTCGGCGGCCAGGGCGAGCCGCAGCGGCTCGCCCTCGGTGTCGATCACCGTGCGCACCTTGCGGCGGCTCAGCTCCCGGATCAGGTCGGCGTAGAACGACGTCTCGACCCTGCGCGGCAGGCTGCCGGCGAGCACCACCGTCGACACCGCCCCCGCCAGGTACCTGACCTTCTCGAGCAGCGCCGCCACCTCGTCCGCGGTCACCTCGGGCCCGTACTCGTTGATCTCGGTCTGGAGGCCGCTGGTCGGGTCGACGACGGCCGTCGACGTGCGGGACTCCGCCCCGATGCGGACGAAGTCGTTCACGATCCCCTCGGCGTCGAGGCCGTCGGTGATCTGCGTGCCCGCGCGGCCCCCGGCCAGCCCGGTCGCGATCACCGGCTCGGACAGCCGGCGCAGCGAGCGCGCCACGTTGATGCCCTTGCCGCCCGGCATGACGAGTCCCTGCTGAGCGCGGTGGCGCCTGCCCAGCTGAAGGTTCGCCACCGTCAGTGTCTTGTCGACCGCGGCGTTGACGGTAACCGTGAGGATCATTCCGGAAGCCCGAGGCTGGTCGTGCGGTGGCGGGTCGAGAGCCGGTGTCGGCACCGGCGCCCGTCGGCCCCGTAGCTTACACTTGACCGCCCCGCCCGGCCCCGTACATTGGAGGCATGTTCGGCAGCCGCACCCGCTGCGTGGTCACCCTGACCGCGGTGATCGAGGCCACGCTGGCGGGCTGGGCGCTCGGCCGGCCGCTCGAGGCGCTGCTGCTGATGGTGCTGGCGGTGACGGCCGCGGACACCATCTGGGGCATGACGCGGCGGGGCATGATCGGCGACCTGGCCGGCGTCGAGCTGGCGGCGGCGCTCGGGCTGCTGCTGGCGGTTCGGGCGGACGGCATCCTGACCGCGCTGGTCGCCTGCTGCTGCGCGGCGTGGCTCGTCAGACCGCAGCGGCAGGAGCCGTTCGTGCGCCCCACCGGCGCGCGCTGACGCGCGACCGCGGATCCCGCGCCGGCGTTCAGCCCGTGGGAGTCGCCTCCCGCAGCTCCGCGGCGGCCGCGCGGACGGACTGCTGCCAGTCGCCCCGCCGCTCCCGCCAGGCATAGATCACGGAGCGGGCGGCGACGACCAGGCCGCCCGCGGGATGGTCGCGGAACGCGGCCGCAAGCGTCGAGGCGCTCCCGCCCTGGGCGCCGACGCCGGGGAGCAGGAGGATCTGCTCGGGCATCAGCTCGCGGGCCCGCTCGACAGCCTCGGGATAGGTCGCCCCGAGCACCGCCCCGACGCTCGAGAGACCGCGTTCGCCGACCAGGCCGGCACCCCACCCGGCGATCAGCTCGGCGGTGCGCTCCCAGACCGGACGGCCGTCGGCGAGCAGCTGCTCCTGAATGTCGGCACCCCCCGGGTTCGACGTGCGAGCGAGCACGAACAGGCCGGCGCCCTCGCCGCACGCCCGCAGAAACGGCTCGAGCGAGTCGCCGCCCATGTAGGGGTTGACCGTGACGGCGTCGGCGACGGGGCGATCGCCGTCGCGCGGCGCGAGCCAGGCCTCGGCGTAGGCCTGTGCGGTCGAGCCGATGTCGCCGCGCTTGGCGTCGGCGATCACGATCAGCCCGTGCTCCGCGGCCGTCGCGCAGACGTGCTCGAGCGCGGTGATCCCGTAACCGCCGAGGGCCTCGAAGAACGCAACCTGCGGCTTGACGGCGACCGCCTCGTCCGCGACGGACTCGATCAGGCCCTCGCAGAAGCGCTGGTAGGCGCGCGCGCGGCCCGCGCGGCCGGGCTTCAGGCCCGTGACCAGCTCGGGCGGAAGCAGGTCGATGCGGGGGTCGAGGCCGACGCACACGCTGCTGCCCTTGGCGGACACCGCGGCAGCGACGCGATCGGCGAAGTTCATCGGCGACAGGGTACCCGCTCGCGGGCCGCGGCGATGCGGCGCACGACCCCGTCGATGTCGCCGGGCCGGACGGCGACCGTCGCCAGATCGCGCCCGGGCCGGGCGAGCGCCGCCGCCACGACATGGGCCACGTCCGCCTGCCCGGGCTCCAGGGGAGGCGCCGGCCCGTCGAGCGCCGCGCCCAGCGAGGCGACGAGCGGGGCGGCCTCGAGCACGGCATCGCCGGCGCGGGGCAGGCGGCGCCGCGCGACCACCCGGCCGCCGGCGCAGGCAAAGGCCTGCACGAACCGGTCGTCGAGGTCGGCGGCCAGCACGACGCCCGAGCGCTGGACGGCACGGCGCACCCGTGCCAGCGCCGTCCACACGGACTCCAGCGCGTCCAGCCCGTCGCGGATCTCCGCCGCCTGCTCGAAGCGGCGCTCGGCGCCGAGGGCCGCCATCCGCGCCCGCATCGCCGCGACCGCTCCGCCGTCGGGCCCGCCGGCGAGCCAGGCGGCGGCCGCGGCCACCGCGGCATCGTGGTCTGCGGCCGAGTCCCCGCCCCGGCACGGCGCCGCGCAGCGGCCGAGCAGTCCGGCCAGGCAGCTGCCGTCATCCTCGGGAAGCGCCGGCCGGCAGGTCCGCAGCCGGAACGCCTGGCGCACCGCGGCCGCGGCCGCCTGTGCCTGGCCCCGGCTGCGGAGCGGGCCGACGCTGACCGCGCCCGGGTGGGGTCGAGCCGTGACCGAGAGCCTCGGGACGCGCTCGTCGGTGGTCAGCGTCAGGTAGCAGGATCGCTCGGGATGCGCCGAGCGGCGGTTCGCGTCCGGGCGCAGCCGCAGGATCAGCTCGATCTCGAGCAGCGCGGCCTCGAACTCGCTGCCCAGCGGCCGCGTCTCGATCCGCTCGGTCGCCTCCAGCGCGTGCTCGACCCGCTTGCGAAGCTCCGATCCCGCGAAGTAGGAGCGCACGCGCGCGCGCAGATCGGTCGCCTTGCCGACGTACAGCACGCGGTCGTCCCGGTCGTGGAAGAGATAGACGCCGGGGCCGGCCGGCACGTCGCGGGCGAGCTCGCGCCGGAGGCGGACGCGCCGGCGAACCGGGGCGGCGAACGCGACGGCCTCGGCCACCGTGGTTACCCCGTGCTCCTGCGCCATGCCGAGCAGCTGCACCAGCACCTCCGCGGTCGCCTGGGCGTCGGGCAGCGCCCGGTGGCAGGGACGCACCTCGGTGTCGAACCGCTCCGCGAGCGTGCCGAGGTTCATGCGCGGCAGGCGGCCCTCCAGCAGCCGCCGGGCGAGGGCGACCGTATCCAGCACCGGGGCCGCGAGCCGCCGCCCCTCGAGGCGCGACAGCTCGGCGTCGACGAAGCCGACGTCGAACCGGGCATTATGGGCGACCAGCACCGCACCCTGCGCGAAGGCCAGGAACCGCGGCAGCGCCTGGGCGATCCGGGGCGACCGGCGGACGTCGCGGGTCTCGATCCCGGTGATGGCGGTGATCGTGGCCGGGACGGGAACTCCCGGGTTCACCAGCTGCTCGTGCAGGCCCACCTGCTCGAACCCCTGCAGCCGCACCGCGCCGATCTCGACGATGCGCGAGACGCCCGGTCGGGTGCCGGTGGTCTCGAGGTCGAACACCACGAACGGCGCCTGGTCGATGGGAACGTCGTGGAGCGACGCGACCTCCTCCCACTCGGCGAGCGCCACCTCGGTGGGAGATCGCCAGACCAGGCGCCCGTCAGCGCGCACGACCTCGTCGACAAGCTGGTGCACCAGCGCGGACGGCGGCTGGCCGCGCAGCGCGAACAGGCTGGCGGCGGCCTCCGACATGGCGACCGGCGCCCGGCGTTCGGCAAGCTGCGCGACCAGGCGATCGGCCCCGTCGAGCGACAGTTGGGCAGCGGCCGCACGCATCCGAACGTATGTTCGCATACGGGGCGGACGGACGCCGGGAAGCCTGCCGCCACGCAGCGGGGTCTGCCTTCAGGCAGACCCGGGTTCAACCGGGGGCAGGCTGAAGCCTGCCCCCTGCCCTCGAAACGGCGGACGCCCGCCGCCCTCGTGGGGCGGCGGGCGTCCGCGAGAAACCTCCGGGGGCCCGAGTTACTTGACGGCGGCCTTCAGCTGGCTGCCCGCCGAGAACTTCGGCACCTTGCTGGCCGGGATCAGCACCTTCTGGCCAGGATTGCGGGGATTCACACCGGTGCGCTCCTTGCGGTTCTGCACCGAGAACTTGCCGAAGCCCGTGAAGACGACGTCCTCACCCTTCGACAATGCGTCCTTGAGGGACTCGAGCACCGCGTCGACGGCGGTCCCTGCATCCTTCTTGGACAGGTTCGACTTGGTCGCGACCGCGTCGATGAAATCGCTCTTCGTCACCCTGATTCCTCCTGGTCGTTTTCGGGGCCGGAATGGGTCAATCGAGCTACCCTAGCACGGTCGTCGGACGGCAACAATCCGCTTGTCCATGGGGATTCAGGCGTTCGCGGAGGCGGTGCCGACGCCGAGGCCCGACGAGGTGAAGAGCGCCGTGAACGCGACCCCCGCGGCGGTGATCGCTTCGGCTCCACCCTCCTCGCGGTCGACCACGCAAATTGCAGCGGAAACGTCGAGCCCGGCCGCTCGCAGGGCATCCACCGCAGACAGCAGCGCACCCCCCGACGTGACCACATCCTCGACCACGCAGACGCGCTGGCCGGGCTCGTGTACGCCCTCGAGGCGCTTGGCCGTGCCGTACTCCTTCGCCTCCTTGCGGACGATCAGATACGGCAACCCGGTCTCGACCGCGGTCACGGCGGCGAGCGGCACCGCTCCCAGCTCCGGCCCGGCCAGCAGGTCGGGATCCCCGCCCGCGGATCGCACGAGCTCGCCCAGCTCGCGGCCGAGGCCTGCCAGCAGCGCCGGGTCGGTCTCGAACCGGTACTTGTCCAGGTAGTAGCGGCTGCGGCGCCCGGAGCGCAGCACGAAGTCGCCCTCGAGGTAGGCGCGGCGCACGAGCGCGGCGCCGAGCTGCTCGCGGTTCACGCGTCCTCGCGGGCGGCCGCGAGCACCTGCTCGGCGTGCGGCAGCAGCCCGTCCGCGTCGGGCGCGCCCGCTGCCAGCGAGACCATCGAGCCGTCGTCGAAGTAGACGTCGAGCCGCGTGCGGTTGCGCACGGCGCGGCGACGGTAGAGCAGCGTCCCCAGGAAGGACCCCGCACCGATCACGACCGGGATGACGAGCTTACGCCGCGCCATCGCCCTCCGGTGCGCCGTCGATCTGGCGCAGCAGCGTCTTCAGATCGTAGAACACGAGCCCCACGGTCGGGTCGGTGCCCGTCGTCGCGACGGCCATGCGTCCGCCGTCGACGACCACGAACACGCTTCCCTCCGGGGTCGCGGCCTGCAGCTGCGCGAGCGCGTCCCGGCCCAGGTCGCTGCGCACCTGGTCAGCGCCGTCGGCGAGCGCCTGCGCGGCCCTGGCGATCCGCTCGGCGGGCTCGTCGCGGAGGCTGGAGGCGATCACGGAACCGTCCCGCCCGGCCACGACCACCGCCTCGATCTGGGTGGAGAGCTCCCGGAGCTCGGCGATGGCGGCGGTGGCGTCCAACGAAATCACGCTAGCACAGACGATGGCTGCCGATATTCTGGTTCACATGGCGAATGACTCCGCGGCCCCGCTGCTCGCTCCGTACCGGCGCGTCGCCAGCCAGACCGGCTCCGTGCTCGGCAAGTACCTGGCCGACCGCGGCCCGCATCTGGCCGCCATGGTGGCGTACTACGCGCTGCTGTCGCTGTTCCCGTTCCTGTTCCTCGTGCTGTCGACGCTCGGCCTCGCCGGCCAGATGTCGAAGTCGAGCTACATCGTGCGGGAGCTGGAGCGCATCCTCCCCCACCAGTCGGTCGACGACCTCGTGCACCTGGTCACCCAGGTGCAGGCGAACGCCGGCACGTTCTTCGCGATCGGCCTGATCGGCATCATCTGGTCGTCGCTCGGCTTCTACTCAGCGCTGGAATCTGCGCTCAACATCGTCTTTCGCGCGAACAACCGCGGATTCGTGCGGGGCAAGTGGATCAGCTTCCTGCTGGTGCTCAGCTCGCTCGCCGTGCTGTTCAGCTCGCTGCTCGCGGCGACGCTGGCCAACGGGTGGCTGCACCGCCACGAGCCGGGCGTGCTCACCACCGGCTTCGTGCCCTATCTGGTATCCGTGGCACTTTCGAGCGTCGGCTCGTTCGCGTTCCTGCTCGTCACCTACCGGGTGCTCACGAACGTCGACCTGCACCGGGGAGACGTCTGGCCCGGCGCACTGTTTGCGACCGTGCTGTTCCAGGTCTCGTTCCAGGCGGTGCCGATCTACCTGCAGCGCGCCGACGTGCTGATCGCGCTGCGCGCGTTCGGCGGGCTCGTCCTGCTGCTGGTGTGGCTGTACCTGATGGCGAACGTGATCGTGCTCGGCGCGGAGATCAACTGGCGCCACTGGTCGCGCCACCAGCCGGCGGACGACGACCGGCCGGCCGGCCTGGCATAGAGCGGTCGAGCCATCCCCCGGCATGCGCAATCCAGCGGCCCGCCGTCGCGTCGTCGTGATGGACGATCGACCAGCTCGCCAGGCGCAGCGCCATGTGCGCCAGATAGGCGCGCAGCACCGGTAGAGCGCGGAGGGCACGGAGCTGCCGCCACAGCCGCTCCTCCGCCTCGGCGCCGAGCCGGGCCTCGCGACTGCAGAAGAGAAGCGTGACCAGGTCGAAGACGCGGTCCCCCGGGCGGATCCCCTCGCAGTCCACCACGCCCGTGATGCGGTCGCCGTCGGCGAGCACGTTGAGGTGATGGAAGTCGAGGTGCACCAGATCGCCGCCCGGGAGCACCGCGGGATCCGTCGCCCGGCCGACCTCCACCACCCGCTCGAGCAGCGCGGCGGACGCCGCGGAGTGCCGGCGCATCGGCTCGTGCAGGCAGTACCCGTCCGCGCCCTGCAGCAGCGTGCCGGCCAGATAGGCGCCCCACGCGCCGTCGTCCTGCTGCGTCCCGGCCTGCAGCTCGTTCAAGCGGACCAGCTCATCGACATGGCCTGCGCCGAGCGGCACCGGCGGCGTGCCGGGTAGGAGCTGTTGGATGACCGCAAGCAGGCCGTGCTCCTCGGCGATCAGCTGGTAGTGAGGAGCGGGGTAGCCGCGGTCGCGGAGCCTCGCAACGCGCGACGCCGCACGCTCCACCCACGCCCGGGAGTCTTGCTCGCCGCTCGCCTGCGGCCACCACTTGAGCACCCACCTGGTGCCGGCCTCGTCCGCCACGACCGCGGCGTGGCTGACCTCCCCGGCCTGCAGGACGGCGACCTCGTCGAAGCGGGCGCCGGCCGCATGGCCGACCACCGCGATCGCGTCGTCCGTCGTCATCCCGGCCGGGGCAGCGTGTCGCGCAGCCGGGCCGCCGCACGCGCCCGGTGCGAGATCGCATCCTTCTCCTCGGGCGCCATCTCGCCGACCGTCCTGCGTTCGCCCTCCGGGACGAAGGCGGGGTCGTACCCGAACCCGCCCGCTCCGCGCGGCTCGGCTGCAAGCGTCCCACGCAGCTCGCCCCGGGCATGCAGCTCCCGGCCGTCCGGCGCAATGGCGACCAGCTCGGCCACGTAGGCGACGCGCCGGTCGTCCGCCTCCTCGAGCGCTTGCAGCAGCGCGGCCAGGTTCTCCTCGTCCGTGGCGTGCTCACCGGCGAAGCGCGCCGACCGGACGCCGGGACGGCCGCCCAGCGCCGTCGCCTCGATCCCGGAGTCGTCGGCAAGCACCCAGGCCGTCCCGCCGAGCGCCCGGTGCACGTGGCGCGCCTTCAGCAGGGCGTTGTCGCGAAACGTCTGCCCCGTCTCCTCGGGCAGCTCGCCCGCGAACGCCTCCACCTCCCAACCGGGCAGCAGCCGGGCGAACTCGCGCGCCTTGTGAGCGTTGTGGGACGCCAGGACGAGCCGCACGCGTCACGCACCCGTGGCTGCGGCCGCGCGCGCCTCGTGCAGCACGCGCGTCTGCAGCGCGGCGATCTCGTCGATGCCGGCGGCCGCAAGCTCGAGCAGGTCGTCCAGCGAGGCGCGGCCGAACGGCGTTCGCTCCGCGGTCGCCTGCACCTCGATGAGACGGCCGCTGCCCGCGATCACCACGTTCATGTCGACGTCGGCCCGCGAGTCCTCTACGTATGCCAGATCGAGCAGCGGTGTCCCGCCGACGATGCCGACCGACACGGCCGCGACGGAGTCGCTCAGCGGCAGCTCCTTCAGCCGCCCGGCGTCGACCAACCGGGCGAGGGCCAGGTGCAGCGCGACGTACCCGCCGCAGATCGCCGCGCAGCGCGTGCCCCCGTCCGCCTGCAGCACGTCGCAGTCGATCCACACCGTGCGCTCGCCGAGGCCCTTGAAGTCCACGACCGACCGCAGAGACCGGCCGATCAGCCGCTGGATCTCGACCGTCCGGCCGTCCAGCTTGCCGCGTGACGCGTCACGTGACTTGCGCTCCGACGTGGAGCCCGGGAGCATCCCGTACTCCGACGTGACCCAGCCGGTGCCCCGCCCGCGCATCCAGCCGGGAACCGACTCTTCGATCATCGCGGTGCAGACCAGCCGCGTGCGGCCGATCGAGAACAGCACGGAGCCGTGCGCGCTGTCGATGAACCCCGGCTCGATCGTGACCCGGCGCAGCTGGTCGTGCGCGCGGGCGTCCTGGCGCTTCACGCCGCCAGCTCCAGCCGGGCCGGGTCGACCCGCTCCACCTCGGTCAGCGGAAGCTGCAGGAACCGACCCGCGACCTCCGTGAACGCGACCTCGTCACCCGTGCAGAGGAATCGGTAGCCGCCGTCACGCGCCTGGTCGCTGCCGACGCCGCGGCGCTCGAGGGTGGCCGCGACCTCTCGGGCGATCTCCTCGGCGGACGTGATCAGCGTGACGCCGCGGCCGAAGATGCGCTGGAGCATGGGCCGGATCAGCGGGTAGTGCGTGCAGCCGAGGATCACGGTGTCGACGCCCGCCTGCTTGAGCGGGGCCGCGTAGCGCTTCGCCGCCTCGTGCAGCGCGTGGCCGCTGGTGTCGCCGGCCTGGATCAGCGGGACGAGCTCGGGACACGCCACCTGCGTCACCGCGACCCCGGCGTCGAGCACCGCGATCGCCGCGGGGTACCTGCCGCTGCGGACCGTCGCCTCGGTCGCCATCACGCCGACGCGGCGCGCACGCGTCGCCTGCACGGCGGCGTGCGCCTCGGGCGCGATCACGCCGATCAGCGGCACGTCGAACTCGCGCTGCAGCTCCGGCAGCGCCGCGGCGGTCGCAGAGTTGCACGCGACCACGAGCAGCTTGACGCCGCGCTCGATCAGGTGCTGGGCGATCTCGTGCGCATAGCGGCGGATCGTGACCGCCGGCTTGGTGCCGTACGGGAAGCGATCGGGGGAGGAATCCCCGAAGTAGACGAAGTCCTCGTGGGGCAGCGTGACCAGACACTCGTGGAGCACCGTCAGCCCACCCACGCCGGAGTCGAACACGCCGATCGGACGCTCGTCCATGCGCCGGAGTGTAGGGCGGCCGTCAGTCGGCCCGGATCACGGCCTGGAAGTCCGACCGCCCGAGGATGCGCCCACTGCGCTTCGACCGGAGCAGGATCGTGGGGCGCTCCTTGCCGGAGCGCAGCGTGCCGTTGCCCGTGGCGAACCAGAGCGCCGAATCGACCGTGACGCGGGTGTACCGCGCCGGGAAGGAGCTCGTCTCCGTCGTCGTGCGCTTCGCGAACGGGCAGCCGCGCGACGTGTCGCAGTACTCGCGCACCTGATGCACCTCGATCACCATGGCATGCGTCCCCGGCAGGGTGGCGGTGATGTGGATCGCCCCGAGCGTCACCCGGTCGACGGACGCGTGGAGAGCCTGACGCCACCGCACCACGGCGCCGTTTGATGCGGTGAACCCGCCGGTGACGGTGAGGGCTCCGGTCCCGTGCAGCCGGCGCTTCGGCGTGGCCTTGACCCTCACCGCGAGCCCGGCGCCGCTCCCGCGCGCCGACCACGCCGGCTTCAGCGTGAGCGAGCGCGGCACGCGCAGGTGGAGCGTCGCGGCGGCGTACTCGAGCGTGAACGGGGTGCTCCCGTGGATCCGCGGCCACTGCGCGAATCGCAGCGTGCCGGTCGCCGTGCCGGTGGCGGGGCAGCCGGAGGACAGATGGACGTGGAGCACCTGCGTGCGGGCGTGCGCGCCGGTTGCGGTCGCGGTGCACGAGGCGGCCGCCGCACCGGGCCGCACGTCCGCAGACAGCAGGGCCGCAAGCGCCGCCGCCACGGCACCGAGGAGGAGCCTGCCGCGCATCGGGCGATCCTACAACGTGTCCGGTTCCCCAGCCACCGGCGCCGGCCCGGCGTGTGCGTGACAACTACACTCGTGCGGATGAACCGCCCAGCCTGGCACACGGACGACTTCCCGGAGCTGCGCCCCGCCCCGCCGTGGGTGATGCAGGAGATGATCGAGGCGCAGCCCGAGCTGCTCGAGCGCATCGCGACCGCCTCCGACGTGTCGTCCCTCGCCCTCACGATGCGGGTGCCGGGACCGCTCACCATCGTCGGCTGCGGCACCAGCGAGCACGCCGCGCTTGCGGCCGCCGAGATCCTCACGGAGTCCGGGGCGGCGGCGTCCTCGGCGCAGGCGTTCGAGGCCGCGCTCGCCCCGCAGGAGGGCGGCGCGGTGCTCGGGATCTCACACGAGGGCGGCACCTGGGCGACCGTCGAGGCGCTCGAGGCGGCCAGGCGGGCGGGCTCGGCAACCGGCCTGATCACGGCGGTCGCCGAGAGCCGCGCCACCGCCGAGGCGGACGCCGTGCTCGTCACGCCGATGGTCGACCGCAGCTGGTGCCACACCGTGGGGTACACCTCGCCGATCGCAGCCGCACTCGCGCTCGCCGGCCGGCCGAAGGCCGGCGTCGTCCGCGGGCTGATCGCGTCCGGCGTGGCGAGCCGCCCTGCCGCGACCGCCGCCGCGCGGGCGCTCGCCGCGTGCGACCACCTGATCGTGGTCGGCTCGGGGGCCGACCGGATCGCCGCGCGCGAGCTGACCCTGAAGATCGAGGAGGCCTGCCATATTCCGACCGCGATGCGCGACGTCGAGACATTCCTGCACGGCCATCTTCCGGCATGCGACGAGCGCACCGGCCTGGTGCTGATCCAGCACGACCGGCGGCGAGCCGGCCCCCGCCGGGAGCGCGGCGAGACGCTGCTGCGTGCGGCCGCCCGCGTCGGCGTGCGCGCCGCCGTGATCGGCCGCGAGGCGCCGGATCCCGCGCTTGCGCCGGCCGGGCACATCCCCACTCCCTCGGCCGACGGACTGCCCGCGGCGGCCGAGGCGATGCTGGCCACGGCCCCTGCCCTGCAGTGGCTCGCGCACGAGCTGGCCGTCGCACGCGGCGTCAACCCCGACCTGATCCGCAGGGAGGAGCAGCCGTACCGCGAAGCGGCCGCCATCCATGGCTAGAGCACTGCACATCCAGAACGAGTCCACCGACCCGGCCGTCCCCTTCGTCGAGGCGCTCGAGCAGCACGGATTCGAGGTGCAGACGCTGCACCCCTACCGCGGGGACGCGCTGCCCGAGACGCTCGACGGCGTCGACGCGATGGTGGCAGGCGGCGGGCTCGTGGACACGCACCAGGCCGGCGAGGTTCCGTGGCTGTTCCGGGAGATCCAGCTCGTGCGCGAGGCGCTGGTGCGGGGGACGCCCTACATGGGGTTGTGCCTCGGCGCGCAGATCCTGACCGAGGCGGCCGGCGGGACGGTCTACCGCTCCGAGCCGCACGAGGTCGGCTGGCACGACGTCGAGCTGCTGCCGCCCGCGGGCGAGGACCGCCTGTTCGGAGGGTTGCCGAACCGGTTTCCCGCGATGCAGTGGCACTACTACGCGTGCCGGCCGAACGAGCAGATGGTCGAGCTCGCGCGCAACGAGACCGCCGTGCAGGCCATGCGGGTGGGAGATGCCGCGTGGGGCACCCAGTTCCATATCGAGGTCACGCGGCCCGTGCTGATGATGTGGCTGGACATGGGCGGCGACGACCTGGCCCGCAACGGCTACCCGCGCGACCGGTTCCTGGCCTCGATCGACGAGCACCTGGAGGACCATCTCGAGATCGGCCGCACGCTCGCAGACCGCTTCGCCGGCCTGGCCGCCACGCGAGCAGGCGAGTCGCCGGCCCCCTCGTCCGGGTAGCGGAAGCTATCCGCCCAGGGCGCGGATCTCGGCCGAGTACTCCGGCCGCGAGGCAAGGCGCCGGCTCCATGCGGCAACGGCAGGATGTCTCTCGACATCGACTCCGACGCGGTGCATCCGCGCGATCCACGGCCACCAGCCCGGATCCGCGAGCGTGTAGGCGTCGCCCGCGAGGTACTCGCGCCCGGCGAGCAAGCGGTCGAGCGACGCCAGCTCCGCCTCCAGGGCGTCGCGCGCGCCGGGCTCGTCACGGCGGGCAGCGTAGTAGGCGTCGGACAGGTCGTCGAAGCGCCGCATCAGCAGCCTGACGTGCGCGCGACCGGCCGGGTCCGGCGGCATCATCGCCGGATCGGGGTGCGTCTCGTCCAGGTACTCGTTGAGCGCCTCCGACTCGTACAGCACCGACCCGCCGTCGTCGAGCACCGGGACGCGGTTGCGCGGATTCAGGTCGCGGAGCCACGCCGGCTTGTCGCGGAGGTCGATCTCGACGACGTCGTGGACGATCCGCTTGCCGTCCAGCACCAGGCGCGTCCGCACGCAGAACGGACACTCGATCGCCGAGTAGAGCGTCAGGGGCACGGCCGGAACTGTAGAGCAGGGGCGGTGTACCGTAGGCGTCGTGAGTGAGCGCTACCGGACGATCGCGATCGACGATGTGGAGCCGCTGGCTGTGGTCGGCGGAACGCTCCAGTGGCGGCCGCTGCGGCGGACGCTCGGCGTGCGCGCCTTCGGCATCAACGCATACACGGCGGCCGCGGCAGGCGACGAGGTGGTCGAGGACCACACCGAGGAGAGCCTGGGGCACGAGGAGATCTACATCGTGCTCTCGGGACGCGCGACGTTCACCGTCGACGGCGACACCTTCGACGTGCCGGCCCGCTCGCTCGTGCACCTGCCGGACCCCGCCGCGCGCAGGCACGCGGTGGCGGCCGAGGCCGGCACGACGGTGCTCGCGATCGGCGGCCGGCCCGGGGAGGGGTTCCGGCCGTCCGCGTGGGAGCACTACTTCGCCGCGGGGGCCGCGCAGCAGGCGGGCGACCTCGACCGCGCCATCGAGCTGACGCAGCGCGGCCTGGAGGAGCACCCCGGCAACGTCGTGCTGCTGTTCAACGCCGCCTGCTACCGGGCGCTCGCCGGTCAGGCGGGCGAGGCAGTCGCCTTCCTGCGCAGCGCGTATGCGGCCGATCCCGACCGCGTGCGTGAGTTCGCAAGCGATCCCGACCTCGACTCCATCCGCGACCGTCCGGACTGGCCGCTGCCCTGAGCCCGGCGCCGGCGTGGAGCGGCGCTCACAGGCCGAGCGCGGCGCGCACGCTGACGAAGTCGTCGAACGGCTCGTACGGCACGCCATCGCCGTCCAGGTAGCGCGCAAGCTCCCGGCGCGCGAACACCCGGTCGGCCGCAAGCGACGCGCACCGGTCGGAGTAGCCGTCACCGATGTAGACAACATGCTCGTCGCGGCGCAGCTCGGTCACCACCGAGCGCTTGCACTCCTCCTGGCACACGGCGCACGGCCGCCCGTGGCGGAAGTCGACGACCGAGCCCGCGGAGTGGAAGGCAACCTCGTTCGCGACGATGTGGACGTCCGGCACACCGGCTCGCTCGAGCACGGGCCGGATGATCGTCTCGAACCCGCTCGAGACGACGACCACGCGATGGCCCGCGGCCTCCGCCGACGCGACCAGCTCCGCGAACCCGTGCCGCACGCGCGCGCGGCCGACCGCCCGGGCGACGATGTCGGCATGCACGCCCCGCACGGCCTCGAACTCGCGCCGGATGCACTCGCGGAGCGTGATCCGCCCGGCGTCGAGGTCCTCCTCGACCTGGCGGAACACGTCGGGCGCCTGCTCCTGGACGATGTCGACGAGCGTGTCGCGCTCGGTGATCGTGCCGTCGAAGTCGACGACGATCAGCATCCGCATGGGGTCAGTGAGAGCCGTGCCAGCGCGCGACGGTCTGGGCGTCGTGGCCGACCGCGATCAGCTGGTACAGCGGCTTGGGGCTCTTGAGCGTCTTCATCGTGTCCATGCGGCCGACCGAGATGCCCTGGCGCTGGCAGAACGTCAGCAGCGTCTGGCGGTCGGACGAGAGCACGCGCCAGACCGTCTCCTGGCGATGCCGGTCGAAGTCCGGGTACACGCCGACGCCGCCGGAGACGGCCCGTGCGATGGCGTCGTTGTACTGCTCGCGGTAGTCGTGCTCTTCGCTCATGGCCTGGCCGGAGAGTCTACTGTTCGCGCCATGAGCACACGGACGTTCGGCGCCCAGAGCATGAGCGCGCAGCTGCGCGACGTGCTGGTCAAGCGCCCGTCCGCCGCGTTCGGCGCCGCGTTCGACGATCCGGCGGTCGGCTTCCTCCACGCCGTCGATCTGACGGCAGCACAGCGAGAGCACGACGCCTTCACGGCGCTGCTGTCCGACCTCGGGGCGACGGTGCACGAGCTCGGCGACGAGCACGACCCCGACCTGACGTACACCTTCGACCCGGCGCTCGTGACCGACGGCGGCGTCGTGCCGCTCCGCCCCGGCAAGCCGAATCGCATGGGCGAGGAGCTCGTGATCGAGCGATGGTGCAACGCGCACGGCATCCCCACCCTGGGGCGCATCGAGGCGCCCGGCACGGCCGAGGGCGGCGACACCTTCTGGCTGGACGACCGGACGCTCTGCGTCGGACGCACCCTCCGCACGAACCGGGCCGGCGTCGCCCAGCTGGTCGACATACTTCAACCTGAAGTTGAGGTCGAGGTATTCGACGTCCCCTACTGGAAGGGCGCCGCGGAGCTCGTGCATCTGATGAGCGTCATCTCGCCGATCGCGGACGATCTCGCCGTGGTCTTCATGCCGCTCCTGCCGTGCGGCCTCCTGGAGCTGCTCCAGCAGCGCGGCGTGCGCCTGGTCGAGGTTCCGGAGGAGGAGTACCTCTCGCTCGGCTGCAACGTGCTCGCGGTCAGCCCGGGGGTCGCCGTGATGGCGGACGGCAACCCGGTGACGCGCGCACGGCTCGAGGCGGCGGGCGCGGACGTGCGCGTCTTCCCGGCGGGCGAGGTGGGCGTGAACGGCAGCGGCGGGCCGACCTGCCTGACGCGCCCGATCCTGCGCGGATGAAGAACCTGGCACCCGCGGAGCTGGCCGTCGTCGCGGCGGTCGACCGCGACCGCATCGCAGACGACCTCGCTGCCCTGGTGCGCGTGCCGAGCGTCACGGGCGACGAGGGCGCGGTCCAGACCGAAGCGGCGCTGCGGATGGCGACGGCCGGACTCGAGGTCATTCGCATCGACGCCGATCCCAGCGAGCTCGCCGACGACCCGGACTTCCCCGGCATGGAGGCGCCCCGGACGGTGCTCCCCGTGGTGGCCGGCGCCGCCGGCGACCGGGACGCCGGCCGCCGCGTGATCGTCTGCGGACACATCGACACGGTCTCGCCGGGGGCGCTGGAGGACTGGACGGTCGACCCATTCGGCGGCGAGGTGCGCGACGGGCTGCTCTACGGCCGCGGCTCGCTGGACATGAAGGCCGGGATCGTCGCCGGCCTGGCGGCGCTGCGCGCGCTGGCCGAGTCCGGCGTCGAGCTGGGCGGCGAGGCGGTGCTCCTGACGGTGCCGTCGGAGGAGGACGGCGGAGCGGGGATGCTGGCGGCCATTCGCGCCGGATACGTCGCGGAGATGGCGGTCATCACCGAGCCGACGCGTCTCGAGATCGTCACGGCACAGGCGGGCGCGATCACGTTCCGTATGACGGTCAGCGGGCGGGCCGCCCACGCGGCATACCGGCTGCACGGCGTCTCTGCGCTGGAGAAGCTGGAGGTCATCCACGCCGCGCTGCTCGAGGACGAGCGCATCCGGAACGCCGAGGAGGAGAGCCCGGCGATGCGCGCCCTGGGGCTGCCGTACCCGACCAACATCGGCATCGTGGCCGGCGGTGACTGGTCGTCGACCGTGCCCGACCGGGTGGTCGTGGAAGGCCGGTACGGCGTGCGGATCGGCGAGACCCCGGAGCAGGCGGCGGCCTCGCTGCGCAGGGCGGTTGCCGGTGCGTGCGAGGCCGACGACTGGCTGCGCGACCATCCGGCGACGGTGGAGATCACCGGCGGCCGCTTCGCCTCGGCGTCCGTGCCGCACACCCACGCGCTCCCGTGGGGGCTGGGTGAGGCGGCGCGGGACGTGCTCGGCCGGCTTCCGGACTTCGCCGGCGTTCCCTACGGGGCCGACATGCGGCTGCTGGTGAACGAGGGCGCGACGCCGACGGTGCTCTACGGGCCGGGCGACCCCTTCCTCGCCCACGCGCCGGACGAGCACGTCGAGCTCGAGGAGATCGCCCGCTGCGCGCGGGTGCTCGCCGTGTGGATCATGCGGACGCTGGCACCCGCGGGCTGACCCAACCCCTGGCGCGCGAACGTCACGGCCGGCGTGACGTACCCGTAACGCGCGGGGGTGTCACGGGCGCCCGACGGCGCCGCGCCGCCGCCCGCGACGGGGTTGGTCACCGGACGTGTGGGTGTGACGCCGCCGACGCACGTTTGTGACCGGTCGCCCGCCTTGTTGAGCGGCTCCCGCCAGCACCCCAATTCTTGGAGCCCAACCCCGGTCGGGTGGGTGTGACCGTCGTGTCGCAGGTTCGCGACGGATTCCGCCGTCACGAAGGTGTCGCATCAGCCGCGCAGCGAGGCCGGTGCGAGCGGCACGATCGCCAGCACCGCGAGGCCCGCGCACAGGAAGGCGAGTCCCGGCGACGCGTGGTACACCGGCAGCCACGCGAGCGGCGCGACGGCCGTCCCCGAGAACTTGAACGCCGCGAACAGCGAGATCGCGCCACCCCGGTTCTCGGGAACCGCCTCGACCGCGATCGTGTTCAGCCCAGCCCACAGCAGCGCCGAGACGGCGCCGGCGGCGAACCAGAGCAGCGCCAGCGCGGTCGCCGACGGTGCGATCCCGAGCGGCGCGACGAGCACCGCGCCCGCCACCGCCGCGATCACCGCGGCGCGGCCCGGCCCCAGCCGCTCGGAACCGATACCGCCGGCGTGGCCGAAGGCGAGCCCGGCCGCCCTGTAGGTCGCGAGCAGCGCTCCGCGGCCGGTGGAGCCCAGCGCAAACGCGTCGCCGGCCCGCAGCGAGACCATGAACGCCAAGCCGGCCATGCCGATGTAGCCCGCAAAGCCGGCCGCGCACAGCAGCATCATCGGCCTCGTCACCACCGACCGCAGGGAGGCGCGAAGGTCGGTCTCCGCACGCACCGGGTCGGGCGGCGGAAGCAGCATCAGCCCGAGCGACACCCCCGCCGGCAGCAGGAACGCGAGCCGCCAGCTGATCTCGGCGGCGAGGCCGCCGAGCAGCGGCGCCAGCGACAGGCCCCCGGCCTGCACACCGGCAAACGTGCCGACCGCGCGCCCGCGCCGGCCGGCCGGCACGGCATCGGCGAGCCCCGCCAGCAGCAACGGCGTCGTGAACGCGTTCGCGGCTCCCTGCACCGCCCGTGAGACGAGGAACACCGCTATCGACGGCGACGCCGCCGATACCACGAGCGCAGCGGCGTAGACGAGATACGCCCCCTGCACCGTGCGGCGGCGGCCGACCCGCTCGCCCAGCGTCCCGGAGACGACCTGCAGGAGCGCGAAGGGGACGAGGTACGCCGGCACGGCGAGGGCGATCTCGCCCGTCGTCGCGCCGAACGCGTCGCGCAGCTCGGGGATCAGCACCGCCAGCACCGCGCCGCCGAACGGCCCCAGGAACCCGCCCAGGTAGAGCGGCAGAGTCGTCCGGCGGTCGCTCACTCGCGTACCGTCGCGCCCGGCATCAACCGGCCCATCGAGACGCCGCCGACGATCACCACCCCGCCCGCCACCTCGAGCGGCGTGATCCTCTCGCCCAGCAGCACGGCGGCAAACAGCGCGCCGAGGAAGGGCTGCAGGTACATGTAGAGCGTCGCGCGGGACGCGCCGATGGTTCGCAGCGCGCGGAAGTACAGCAGGTTGGTGACCAGCACGGGGAAGATCGTCGAGTATCCCCAGGAGCCCCACCGCAGGCCGTTCAGCGAGCCCCAGTCCTGGTGCACCGCCTGCGGCAGGCCGAAGGGCAGCATCATGGCGCCGCCGATCGCGACCATCAGGGCGCTGATCCGAGCCGCCGAGTAGTGCGCGAACAGCGGGCGCAGCATCACCGAGTAGGCGGCCCAGGTGACCGCCGCCCCGACCGCGAGCAGATCGCCCAGCAGGCTGACGCCCGCCACGCCCGAGCCCCCTTCGATGACGAGCGCGACTCCGGCGACCGACACCCCGAGCGCCAGCCAGTGCCGCAGCCGGACGTACTCGTGCCCGGCGAGCGACGCGAACAGCGCGGCAAACGCCGGCGATGAGGCCAGGATCAGGGCGGTGTTCCCGGCGGTGGTCTCGTCGACCGCGTAGTTGAACGTGAGCTGGTTGCCGACGATGCCGATGGCCGCGGCCGCCACGACCAGCCGCACGTGCTCCCGGCGCACGCGCAGGCTGCCCTCACGCCACAGGACGAGCGATCCGAACGCCAGTCCTGCGACGCAGAAGCGCGTGGCCGAGAAGGCCAGCGGGCGCCACGCGCCGTCGAATGCGTACTTCGTCGTCGCGTAGTTGAGGCTCCACAGGATGTTCGCGACGACCAGCATCGCGTCCGCGGAGTCCGGTCTTCGGCGCACCGCAGGAGGGTACCCGTGGACCTTGATTCGCGGCTCTCCCGAGCGGGTACGCTGGCCGCCATGCGCGCCGCCCATCTTTCCGCCGACGATCTGCTGCCGCTCTGCGGCACGGCGCAGCGAGCGGTGTCCGAGCTGCGCGGGCTGTCCCCGGCGCCGCGGGTCGAGACGCTCAGCCGGCTGGGCGCGTTCGTGACCGCGCGGATGACCGACGCGGCGCTCGCCTACGAGCGCGATACGGCCGGCGAGGAGCACCAGGCCGGGCTGCTCGATGCCGCCGAGGCGCTGGCCTACGCAGACGCGCTCCAGGACATCGGCGTCGACGGCCGCGGCTACGTGGGCGGCTCGTCCGCGGCCGGCCCTGTCGAGGCGCCGGACGGCGACGAACGCGACGCGCATGCGCGGTTCGTCGACGCCACCTCCGGCCTCGCCGGTGCCCTCCGCGTCATCGCCGAGCACCTGGACGAGCCGCCCGCGACACGGCCCGTCGAGGCTGCCGAGGACGTGCTGTTCGACCTCGCCGACGAGGCGCTGGCCCGGCTGCGCGAGGGCACGGCCACGGCGCCGCCCACCGGCCGGGCCGAGCGCGAGGCGGCGATGGTGTGGCTGTCGTTCTGCGGGCTGGTGCTCGATCGCGCGCTTGCCGCCCAGTCCGCCCTGGAGGGAACGCGCGATGAAGCCGAGATCGCCGAGGCGGTGTGGCGCGTCCCGCGCCTGCCCCACCTCTACCGGGCGATCGCCGAGCCGGTCGCGGGATCGTCGCGCCTGCTCGACCTGGCCGGGCGTGCAGCCGGCGGCCGCTGACCACACGGCGGCTCTCCCTCCTATGCTTTCGCGATGGCGCTCGACCATCCGATGCGGCTGCGCGTGCGGTGAGAGCGCCGGACCCCCCGCTGACCGACGAGCGGGTCTCCCTGCGGGCGTGGACGCCGGGCGACGTCGCGGACATCGTCCGCTGCTGCAACGACCCGCTGATCGCGAGGTACGTCGCGGTCCTCCCGGTGCCCTACACCGACGAGGACGCGCGCGCGTACATCGCCCAGAACGATCCCCGGAAGCTCGACCTGGCGATCACCGACGCGGACGGCGGGCGCATGCTGGGCGCCGTCGGCGTCGGGCGACGGCACGAGGACCCGGCGGTGGCCGAGATCGGCTACTGGCTCGGCGCGGACGCACGCGGCCGCGGCGCCGCGACGTGCGCGCTGCACCTGCTCTCGGCGTGGGTGCTGCGCGAGCTGCCGGTCGCACGCCTGCAGCTGACCACGGACGCCGAGAACGAGGCATCGCAGCGCGTCGCGATCCGTGCCGGGTTCACACGCGAGGGGCTGCTGCGCGCCTGGTACGACCGGCGCGGCGAGCGCCGCGACGCGGTCATGTTCTCGCTGCTTCCCGGGGATCCGCAGGCGTGATCCTGCGGCCCCACCCGGACGGGACGCTACTGATCGGCCAGCCGGCGCACGCCCTGCTGTCCGGACGCATGGCCGACGAGTGGGCCTGGCCGTACCAGCCGCGCGACGACGTCCGCCTGGCCGCGCTCCAGCACGACATCGGGATGGCTGCCTGGGACGCTGCGCCCGTGCTCGACCCTGAGCGCGGCCTCCCCTACTCCTTCACCTCGATGCCGCGCGAGACGCACGTCCGGCTGTGGAGCCAGGCGGCGCGGCTGGTGGTGGCGCAGAGCCCGTACGCCGCCCTGCTCGTGTCGCTCCACGGCACCGGGCTGTACGAGCGCTACGTCCCGAAGGAGCAGCACGCCGTCGAGCCGGTACGAGGCTACCTGGACGCGGAGCGCGGGTTCCAGGATCGGATCGTGGCCGCGCTCGGCGCGGATCGCGACGAGGTCGACCGAAACACGGCGCTGCTTCGCTGCTGGGACTGGCTGTCGCTGTTCGCGTGCACGGCCTCCGCGGACGACGGATCGCTCGACGGCGTGCCGTCCGCCGGCGGGACGTCGACGCTGCGGGCGCACATGCCCGGCGGCGATCCGGCAGCGGTGACCGTGAACCCGTGGCCGTTCCTGCCGGACGAGGTCACGGTGGAGCTGCGGGGCCGGCTCCTCGCGCGCCCATGCGACTCGCAGGCTGCACTCGAGCAGGCGCTGGCGGCGGCGCCGATCGAGGCGATCAGCGTGACGCTGCGGCCGGCGTGAGCAGCCGGTCGAGCATCGCCTCCGCCGCCGAGACGTCGTTGACCAGGGGGTGCGCCATCAGCGCGCGGAGCGCCAGCATGCGGTCACCCGTGACCACGGCCTCCGACGCGAGCCGCGCGTGGGCGGTCAGCTGCCGCACGAGGCCGGCGACCTGCTCGGGCATCGGCCCCATCGCGTGCCGCTCCACCTCGCGCCCGCGGACGGTGCACGGGACCTCGACGATCGCGTCGTCCGGCAGCCCGTCGATCGCCCCCCGGTTCTCGACGTTCAGCACGAAGCGGTGCGGCTCTCCCGAGAGCACGGCCGCCATCATGCCGACCGCGAAGTCGCCGTGCTCGGCGCTGAACCTCCCGCCCAGCGGCCGGGGGTCGTCGCTGTCCGCCTGCTCCCGGTAGCTCTCCAGGATCGGGGGCAGCGAGTCCATGATCTCCTGAGCGCGCGTCCTGCCCGACCGGCGGTAGCGCTCGAGCATCTCGTCGTGCATGGCGTAGTAGCCGAGATACCGGCTGCAGACCATCCCGTAGAGCGGGAACAGGCGCACGACCGGCACCCAGTAGTCGTCGTCCACGTCGGCCGGGTCGAGGGCGCCCAGGATCTCGCCGACCAGCTCGGTCACGTCCTCGCCGCGGACGCGGACGGCGCGCGTCCAGGTGAGATGGTTCGTCCCCCAGATGTCCGTCTCGATCTCGTCCGGGTCGGCCCCGATCAGGCCCGCGATGAAGCTGATCTCGCCGCGGTGCTGGTCGCAGAGGCCGATCGCGTCGACCCCGCCGTGGCGGACGAGCGCATCGGTGACCAGCTGCACGGGATTGGTGTAGTTCAGCAGCATCGCCCCCGGGGCGGCCGAACGGCGCATCGTCTCGGCGATCTCGAGCACCGCGGGGATCGAGCGCAGCGCCATCGCAAACCCGCCCGGGCCGGTCGTCTCCTGGCCGACGATCCCGTACTCCGGCGGAATCGACTCGTCACGGTGCCGCGCCTCGAAGCCACCCGGCCGGAACGTCGTCAGGACGAAGTCCGCACCCTCGACCGCGCGCTCGAGGTCACCGGTCGCCTCCACGGCGAGCGGCTGCGACGAGCGTGCGCGGAGGATCGAGCGGGTGAGGCGCTCCTGCACGTCGAGCGATTCGCTGTTGATGTCGTGCAGGACGAGCGTGGCGTCGGAGAAGCGCTCGGCCTCGCGGGCGAAGCTGAACGCCAGCCCGGGCATGTACGCCGAGCCACCCCCGATGATGGCGATCCGGGTCACAGCCACATCGTAGACCGACGTGGATCCACGGGAACGGGCGCTGGTGGAACAATCGGGCGGTGAAGCACCAGCTGCCCGTCCCCCACCCGTACGACTTCGAGCGGTCGACGTTCCGCTTCCGGCTGTTCGGCGACGACCTCGCAAGCCGCTGGCAGCGCGGCGGCCTGCATCGCGTGCTCTCCTCGGGCCTGCCCGTCCGGATCGAAGCTGACGGCCTCATCGCATACGGCCGGTACACCGAGGCCGACGAGCAGGAGGTGCGCCACCTGCTCGGCGGCGCGTTCGACCTGGAAGCATTCGCGCGCAGACATCCCGAGCTGGCCGCCCGCGCCCCCGGCTTTCGGCCGCCCCTGCTGGCCGATCCGTTCGAGATGCTGGTCACCTCGGTGACCGCGCAGCAGATCTCGCTGCGCGCGGCCGCCGTCATGCGCGGCCTTGTCGTCCGCCGGTTCGGGGAGCCCGTCCGCCACGACGGCGTGGAATGGTGGCGATTCCCGCGGCCGGAGGACGTCCGCGGCGCGGATCTCACGGGCCTCAAGCTGTCGCGCATGAAGATGCGGACGATCGCGGCGCTCGCGGAGGCCGACCTCGACGTCCACCGGCTGGACGACGACGCGGTGATCGCGCGCCTGACGGAGCTGCCCGGCGTGGGACGCTGGACGGCGGAGTGGTTCCTGGCCCGGTGTCTCGGCCGGCCGGCGGTCGTTGCGGCCGGCGACCTGGGCGTCCGCAAAGCGGTGGCCGCCTGGTTCTCGGGAGGCCCCATCTGGCCGGAGCAGCGGGTGCGAGAGGCGATGGCGCCCTTCGGCGAGCACACGAATCTTGCGGTGCACCACATGCTCACCCCGGCGGGCGGCTGAGCGGCTCGTTCACTACTCCGCCACGGTGCTGTAGCATCCCGGCTCACCGGGCAAGGCTTCAGCCCGGAGAGCAGTCCGATGGGGGTCGGGTAGATGAGAGGGGACAACCGCCTGCAGGCCAGGCTGGTTCAGGTGTCGGCGATCATGCTGGTCGCCGGGCTCGCCCTTGCCGCCGGCGTCCTGGCATGGATCGGTGTGGAGCTCAGGCACCTCTCCGGTGACATCTCGCAGTCCCGATCCCGCCTGCCCGCAACCGTGAGCGTCGTGCTGCCGAAGAACACGAACGTCCTCTCAGAGCCACAGGTGACCCTCGTCCGCTACACCAGGGGCGTGTCACGCGGCGCGGCCGTCCTGTTCGCAACCGTCCCCGACCGGCACCTGGCCTCCTTCCTCGTGCTGCCCCCGAGCACGGTCGTTGGCGGCTCGGAGCTGGGCTCCCTGCCGGTTCCCGGCGCCATCGCAGCGCTCCGCGCGGAGCGCATCCCGGTGACGCACGTGGCGCTGATCGACCCTGACAGGGTGCCGTCGCTGGTCGACGAGGTCGGCGGCGTGGACGTCGTCAACCGCATCCCCTTCGCCGTGCAGGACAGCGACGGTCATACCGTCGACTTCCCCTCGGGCGTGATCCACATGGACGGCCGCAAGGCGGGCCTGTACGTGCAGGCTGCCACGACGCAGGAGCCGCTCGAGAGCGCCAGCTCGGCGCTGCTGTCCGCGCTGGTGCACGAGCTGCTGCAGCCGACCGGGTTCGACCAGGTGCAGTCGGTGGGGTCGGCATTCGCCGGGGCGGCGTCGACCGATCTGAAGCCGGCGGACGTGCTCGGCCTCGTCGACCTGCGCCTTCGCGGCGGAAGCGCCGTCCAGTGCCGGTTGCCGCGAAAGACCGAGCTCGCGTCGGCGACCGCCGCGATCGACGCGGCGCTGGGGACGTCGACCCGGATCGTGCGGCCCTGTCACCGTCGACCGCTCGACTCGACGGGACCCACGCCGCCGGTCGCGGTCGTGCGGGTCGTCCAGCACTACGGCTGGCGGCTGTTCATCGGGTCGGCGGCCGCCCTCGGCATGCTCGCTACGCTGGTCGCCGTGCTGCTGGCCGCACGCTGGCCGCGCGCGCGATCCCCGCGCCAGAGCGCGTGGCCGCCGCTCGCCCCCCCGGCGAGCGACTCTGCAGACATCGTCTGGTCGGGTGGGCCGCTGCGCGGCGAGGCCGAGGCGCCGGAGGCGGGGGCGCCTGAGCCCGAGGCCGAGGCGTCCGAGCAGCCCGAGCCGCAGCGCCAGACACCCGGCTGACCGGCCGATCGAGCGGCATCAGCGGAACGCGTTGAGCAGACTGCGGGTGATCCTGTCGTGCACCTCGGATGCCGGCCGGTCGCCGAGCTGCTCGAGTGCCGTCAGCAACGCGCCGGCGACCGGGGGCGCCTCGAGGCGCGTCAGCAGCGCGGAGGGGACCCGCTGCGATATGGCCCTCTCGAGCAGATCGCTCGCGCCATGGAACAGCCCGCCCGCCAGCACCAGCTCATAGGGCTCCCCGTCCATGCCGAGGTTGCGGGCGACGGTTGCGGCCGCGCACCCCAGCTCCTCCCCGGCCCACTCGACGATCCCGGCGGCCACGCGGTCACCCCGGGCGGCATGCGCGAGGACGACCGGTGCGGCATTGATCTCCGGCTCACCGCCGCGGCTGTACTCCTCGAGCAGCTGCGGCACGCTCGATGCGCCGCGCAGCTCGCAGAGGCCCTCGCTCAGCGTGGTCGCCGGGCCCCGCCCGGTGAACGCGCGCGCGACGGCGCGCAGCGCGCGCTCTGACACGTCCGACGCGCTGCCCTCGTCGCCGAGCACGCGGCCCAGCCCGAGCGTGCGCGATGTCCTGCCGTCGCGGCTGCGACCCGCCGCGACCGTGCCCGTCCCCGCGATGACGACGACGCCCCACGGCGCGGTGACGCCCGCGCGGAGTGCGATGAAGGAGTCGTTCACAAGCCGCGGGTGGCACCCGAGCTGGAGCGGCTCGAACGCCGACTCGAGCCTGCTGATGTCCGACGGCCAGTCAACCCCGGCCAGTCCGAACACCGCCGCCCGAAGATCGGCCCGGCGGACATCGGTCCCCGCCAGGGCGCGGTCGATCGCGTCGCCGACGCTGTCGCAGGCGCCGCGGAGTCCGACGGTCTCCCAGTTCGCGGGGCCCGCCGTGCCCCAGCCGATCAGCGCACCGGACGTGTCGCACACCGCCGCGTGCGTCTTGGACCCTCCGCCGTCGACGCCGAGCACGACCGTCATCGCAACCCCGCCGACCGGTATGCCTGCTCGACCACGTCCATCACCACGGCGCCATCCTCCCCGCTCGGCCGCGGCTGCCTGCCCTCGCGGACGGCGTCGATGAACTCGGCCATCTGGGCCGTGTACATCGGCTGCGTGCAGTGCTCATAGCCCTCCGGCTCCTCGGTGAAGTCCCAGATGCGGGCGTACCCGCCGGTCCCGTAGACCTCGGTTTCGGCCTCGAGCCCCCCGCGATGGGGATGCCACCAGCCCGACTCGACAAGCGAGCTGGCGCCGTCCGACCACCGGATCAGGAGGATGCCGTCGTCGTCCACGAGGTAGTCGCCGTAGCGCGTGCCGATGGTCGCGCAGACCCGCTGTGGCGCCGGATCGCCGAGCAGGAACCGTGCCGTGTCGATCGCATGCACCCCCATGTCGAGCAGCGCCCCACCGCCCGCGAGGTCCGGGTCCACGAACCAGCCCGACGGCCCCCACCCGGCGTGCACGCCGTACCCGCGCGTCTTCGTCACCTCGCCCAGCGCCCCGGACTCGATCTTGTCGCGCAGCCGGCGCACGTCGGCATGGAACCGCCAGCAGTGGGCGACCATCAGCAGCGCGCCGCCTTCGTCCGCCGCGGCGTTCATCGCCTCGGCCTCTGTCAGCGTGCGCGCCATCGGCTTCTCGACGAGCACGTGCTTGCCGGCGCGCAGGCAGGCGATCGCCTGCGGCGCGTGCAGCGCATTCGGCGTGCCGATCACGACCGCGTCGATCGACGGGTCGGCCGCGAGCTGCTCCCAGTCGATCGTCGTGCGCGGGATGCCATGACGCCGTGCGAGCGCGGCCAGCGACGGCTCGCGCCAGCTCGCGGCCGCGACCAGCTCCCCGCGCGGGTGCTCGAGCACCGCACGGGCGTGGAAGTCCATGATCCACCCGGATCCGAGCAGGCCGACCCGCACCGCGGTCGCTAGCCCTTGACGCCCGTCAGGGTGATGCCTTCGATGAAGACGCGCTGCGCGAGGAAGAAGATCACGATGACCGGAAGCATGAAGATCAGCGCGGCTGCCATGGTCAGATTCCAGTCGACGTGGTGCAGCCCGCGGAAGGACGACAGCGCGACCGAGAGCGTCTGGGCGTCCGGATTCGAGGCCAGGTAGACCAGCGGCCCGTAGAAATCGTTCCAGGCATAGATGAAGTTGAACAGCGCGACCGCAACGATCGCCGGCTTCGCGAGCGGGATGATCACCCGCCAGAGGATCTGCAGCTCGCCGCCGCCGTCGACGCGGATGGCGTCGCTCAGCTCCTTGGGGATCGTCATGAAGAACTGTCGGAGCAGGAAGATCGAGAACGCATCGCCGAAGAAGCTCGGGATGATCAGCGGCCGCAGGGTGCCGATGAAGTCGATCCCCGTCCAGTCGTGGAACTGCTTCGCCCAGAGGATGTAGAGCGGGATCGACGTCACCTGGTTGGGCAACATCAGGGTCGAGAGCACGAGCAGGAACACGATGTTGCGTCCACGCCAGTCGATGCGCGAGAACGCGTAGGCCACGGGAACGCAGCTGCAGACGACGCCCACGGTCGAGAGCCCCGCGTAGAGGAACGTGTTCCAGAGGTACCGCGGCACGTTGATGTCCTCGAACACGGTCTTGAAGTTCGACCAGACGAACGGGTGGGGCCAGACGCTGCCCGTCAGCGCCTGGTCGTTCGACTGGACGGCCGTGAAGAACATGTAGACGACCGGGAACAGGAAGGCCGACGACACGCCGATCAGCACGGCGTGGTTGGCGACGTTCATCAGGAACCGCCGCCGGCGAACGGCCGCCGGCCGCCGGCGAGCTGCCGGGATGTCCCGGGCGGGATGAGCGACCTGGGCTATGACAGCCCCCCGCCGTAGTGCACCCAACGCCGGCTCGTCAGGAGCAGGATCGCGGTCAGGATCATCGTGGCCACGAACATCACCCATGCCATGGCCGCGGCGTAGCCCATGTGGAAGTAGGTGAACGCCTGCTGGTACAGCCAGACGGAGTAGAACAGCAGCGCGTTCTGCGGCGCGCCCACGCCGCCGCCCGCCGTGGTGGCGCTGACGTACGCCTGGTCGAAGTACTGGAATCCGTCGATGATCCCGATGATCAGCGTGAAGAAGATGACCGGGGTCAGCATCGGCAGGGTCACGTACCGGAACCGCTGCCAGGCGTTCGCGCCCTCGATCGAGATCGCTTCATAGAGGTCGCGCGGCACGTTGAGCAGGCCCGCGAGGTAGAGCACGATCGCGTCGCCGATGCCCCACAGGCCGAGCACCAGCAGCGCGGGCTTCGCCCACGTTGGATCGAAGAACCACAGCGGGCCGTCGAAGCCGATGTGGCCGAGCAACCGGTTGATCGGGCCGGTGGTCGGGTTGAACAGGTAGACGAAGACCAGCGCCGCGCCCACCGTCGGCGCCATGGAGGGCATGAAGAAGAGCGTCCGGTAGGCGTTCACGCCCCGCTTCGGCCGCGTCAGCAGCATCGCCGTGAGGATTCCGAAGAGGATGCGCAGCGGCACCCCGAACACGATGATCCAGGCCGTGTTCCTGACCGACGTCCAGAAGTACGGGTCACCCTGGCCCGACTGTCCGTTCACGGTCAGGTGCCCGAACATGAACCGGTAGTTGTCGAGGCCGATCCAGTGCGGCGAGCTGATCAGGTCGTAGTGGGTGAAGGAGTAGTAGAGGCTGAGGATCATGGGCCCCGCCGTGAAGGCGATGAAGCCGACGATCCACGGCGAGAGGAACAGGAGCACGGTGCCGTACTTGCGGAGCTGGCCGCGCCGCCGCGCACGCCGGCGCTCGGCCGGCGTGCGCGGCTGGTACCCCAGCGGCTGCGGGGCGGCGACCGCTACGGCGCGCTCCCCTGGCTGAGCTGGTTGCCGACGTCCTGATCCAGCTTCTGGAGCGCCGACTGAAGGTCGGAGTCACTGATCTTGCCGGCCTGCCACTTCTGCTCGAACGTGTCGAGCAGGTTCGCGTACCCGTTGCCCGAGGGCTGTGTCGGCGGCGCGAACGCGGACTTGTCGTTCAGCCACACGTGCAGGAACGTGTCGAACTGCGGGGGCTGCTTCAGGTCGGGTGACGTGGCCGACGCCTCGGTGGTCGGGACGTTGCCGACCGCGTTCGCCATCTGCACGAGGTAGCTCGTGTCGGACGCCAGGTACTTGACCAGCAGCCACGCCTGGTCGGGGTGCTCGGCGCCCTTCGGGATGCCGATGATGGTGCCGCCGACGCGGCCCGATCCGTACATCTCGGGGTGATCCGACGCTGCCGGGAACGGCACCGTCCCGTAGTTCAGCGAGGGGGTGTCGCGCTTGATGAACGCGGTGCGCCACTCGCCGTCGAACATCATCGCGACCTTGCCCTTCTCGAACGCGTTGCTCGGGTTGAACTCGTTGTTCACATTGGCCGCGTAGAACTTGGTGATGTCGTCGTAGCCGTAGAAGTCGATCAGCTGCTTCTGCCAGCGAAGCGCGGCAGCCCAGCCCGGATCCTCCGCGAACTGCGGCGTGTTGCTCGAGTCGAACCACTGCGCGCCCCAGGCGTTCGCGAGGTCGCCGGGGCCGATCTGCTCCCAGCCGTTCAGCGGCACGAACCCGGCCACCTTGATGGAGCCGTCGGCGTTCCGCTGGGTCAGCTTCTTGGCGTCCGCCATCAGCTCGTCCATGGTCTTCGGCGGCGCCGCGATTCCGGCGTTCGCCAGCAGGTCCTTGTTGTAGTAGAGGCCGTAGGCGTCGGTCAGCGACGGCAGCGCGCACTGGTGACCACCGACGTTGGTGTAGGTGATGGCCGCGGGCGCGAAATCGCCGATCGCCATGTTGTCGGCCTTCATGTACGGCGCCAGATCCTCCCAGAGACCGCTCGAGCAGTACTGACCGACGTAGTCGGGGCCGAACGGCATGGCGACGTCCGGTGGGTTGCCGCCGTTGATGGCATTCACGAGGTTCGGGTCAAACGTGTCGTTGTCCGTGTTCGGCTGCACCTGCTGCTTGATCGTGATCCAGGGGTACTTCTGCTCGAAGCCCTTCAGCGCCTGCTCGAAGGGCTTTCCCTCCTCGCCGCTCCACAGGTGCCACATGGTGATCGTGACGGGCGTCTTGTCGATCTGGCTCGACGGCTTGGGGCCGCTGGAGCTCGAGCTGCCGCCGCCGCAGCCGGCCGCGGCCAGGAGCGCGGCCAGCGCGGCCACGGTCAGCATTCGCAATCGTCTCATCGGTTTCATGCCCTCCTGAGGGTTCGTCATACGACGGCAGAACGGGATAGTGGTTTGCGGGTGAACAGCTGCTCGCGAGCGGCTTCCAGAGCCGTGACGACGGCGCCGCGCAGCACGGCGTCCTCGCCCAGCTCCGACGTGGCCAGGCGCGGCGTGAACGGCGAGATGGCGCTCAGACGGCGCTCGACGGCGGGGCGCAGGTCGGGGTTGCCGCCGATCCCCCCACCCATGATGACGAGCTGCGGGTCGACCACCGGCGCGACCGCTGCGATGGCGACCGCGATCCGGCCGGCCTCGTCCTCGACGACGGCCGCAGCAGCACGGTCGCCGCGGCGGGCGGCCGCGAAGATGCCCTTGGCGGGCTGCCGAAGCGCCGAGGCGCGCGCGGCCCTGGTCACGGCCGACGCGCCCGCCCACTCCTCGAGCATGCCCCGCCGGCGGAAGCGCGGGTCGGACGGATCCCCGTCGCCGACCGGCATGTATCCGATCTCGCCGGCGGCCCCGCCCGCGCCCCGGTAGAGCTCGCCGTTGATGACGATGCCCATGCCGACGCCGGTGCCGACCCACAGGAACACGAAGTTCTCGACATTCCGGCCCGCGCCGTGCGAGCGCTCGCCGAGAGCCGCGAGGTTGACGTCGTTCTCGAAGCTGACGGCCGTGCCGAGCTCGTCGCGGATTGCCCCGACGAGCCCCTGCCGGCCCCAGCCGGGAAGGTTGGGCGCATGCGCGAGCAGCCCGCGCGATGGGTCGAGGACGCCCGAGCTGCCGACCGTCGCGTGGGTGACCTGGCTCCAGCGGAGTCCCGCCTCGCTGGCGACCTCCTGGGCGACGTGGCCGATCTGCTGAACGAGCTGACCCGCGCTTCGGGAGCGCGCTCGCTGATCCACCCGGGCGACGATCGCGCCGGTGATGTCGGCGGCAGCGGCACGCAGCCAGTGCGCGCCGACGTCGATGCCGACCACCCAGCCGGCGCCGGGATTGAGCTCGTACAGCACGGCGCTCGGGCCCTTGCCGCCGGTGGCCCGACCCACCTCATGGACGAGGCCGGCCTCGACCAGGCTGCCGAGAGCCAGCGAGACCGTCGGCTTGGAAAGGCCGCTCTTGCGGGCGATCTGCGCCCGAGACGTGGCGCCGCCATGCTGGATCAGCTCGAGCACCGTGCGTTCGTTGATGGCGCGCAACAGGCGCGGCTGGCCAGCGGCATACCGGGTCTCTGCGATCGCCGTCGTCGTCCCTCCTGCAAGGCGTATAGTAAGGAAACCTTACTGACAGTGGGAAAATACGCCCTGGGCCGGACGGGTGTCAAGATAGGGGCAACCGAGATCACGGAGATATCGATGAATCAGCTGGCGATGAAGGGCGGCGACCCCGTCCGCACCGAGGCGTACCCGGCCTGGCCGGAGCTCGACGAGCGTGACGCCGATGCCGTGGCCGAGGTCGTCCGCAACGGGCAGATCGGCGGCTGGCCGGAGCCCGGCCCGCGAGCCGGGGAGTTCGCATCCCGGTTCGCCGCGTACCAGGGCGCGTCGCACGGCATCGTCATGGTGAACGGCACGGTGACGATGGAGGTCGCGCTGAAGGCCCTCGGCATCGGATGGGGTGACGAGGTGATCGTTCCGGCACTGACGTTCGCGGCCACCGCGTACGCGGCCATCGCGGCGGGCGCACTCCCCGTGATCGTGGATGTGGAACAGGAGCGCTGGACGATCGACCCCGACGCTGTCGAGGCGGCGATCACGCCGGCCACGCGCGCGATCATGCCCGTGCACCTGGGCCAGCAGATGGCCGACATGGACCGCCTGGTCGAGATCGCCGGCCGCCACGGGATCGCCATCGTCGAGGACTGCGCGCACGCGCACGGGCAGCAGTGGGACGGCCGCGGCGCGGGCTGCATCGGGGCGTTCGGCTCCTTCAGCCACCAGTCGTCGAAGATCCTGACCGCGGGTGAGGGCGGATCGCTGCTGACCAACGACGAGGCGCTCGCGCGCCGCGCGCATTCGATCATCGACTGCGGCCGCCCGAAGGACGCCGCCGAGCGCGAGTACACGTTCGGCGCGAACTACCGTCTGGGCGAGCTGAACTGCGCCCTGCTGTGCACCCAGCTCGACCGCTTCGAGCAGCAGCGCGCCGAGCGGGAGGCGGGAGCGCGCCTGTTCGAGCAGCTGGCGGACGGGCTCGAGGGCGTACGGATCAACCCGATCCACCGGCAGATCACACGCTGGAGCTTTTACCGCTACCTGATCCGCATCGACCCGGAGGCCTTCGCCGGCGCCACGTGCGAGGCCGTCGCGGACGCCCTGGAGGCAGAGGGCGTCCCCGCCGAGGTGCAGTACCCGCCGATGAGCCGCTACGAGCTGTTCCAGCCGCGGCTGTCGCGCCTGCCCGTCTGCGTGGAGCACGCCGACCGGCTCGATCCGGCTCGGATGAGCTTCCCCGTGGCCGAGGCTGCGGGCGAGCGGGAGGCGGTGTACCTCAACGAGTGCGTGTTCCGCGCCGGGCGCACGGGTGTCGAGGACGTCGTCGCGGCCCTGGCGAAGGTGCAGGAGCACGCGCACGAGCTGACGCAGATGACCGCCGCGTAGCGGCCGGCGTCAGCCCGGCCCGGGCTCGTCGCTCGGGAAGAAGGCGGGCAGGTACTCCCGGTTTCCCTCGAGCAGCGCATCCAGCAGCGGTTTCGCCACCCGGTAATCGGACGACAGCGGGTTCGCCATCAGTGCCTTCAGCGCCAGGTCGCGGTCGCCGCTGACCGCCGCGGCAACGGTCAGGCGCTCGTACGCCTTCACCTGCTCGACCAGGCCGAGCATCTCCGGGGCGAGCGGCTCGACCGGCAGCGGCGTGGCGCCGCTCGCGTCGATGCGGCAGGCGACCTCGACCACGGCGTCATCGGCGAGGTTCGGGATCGCGCCGCCGTTGCGGACGTTCACCACCTGGACGTCGCCACGGTCGGTGTGGAGCGACTCGAGCAGCATCGCCGCCGCCTCGGAGTAGAACGCGCCGCCGCGCTGCTCGAGCAGCTTCGGCTTCACGTCGAGGTCCGGATCGCTGTACATCTCCAGCAGGTTGCGCTCGATCTCCATCACCTCGTCCGCGCGCGATCGCGCCGTCCGCTGCTTCTCGAGCACCTCGCCGGTCAGATAGAAATAGCGGAGGTAGTACGACGGGATCGACCGCGTCAGGCGCACCAGGTCGCCGGGCAGGTCGACCTCCTCGCCCAGCTGGTCGGCGTACATGTCGACGAGCTCCGGCAGCCGGTCGACGCCGTCGACGAGGACGCGGCGCTCCCATGACAGGTGGTTGAGGCCGACGTGCTCGAGCTGCACCTGCGACGGCTCGACGCCGAGCTGCTTGGCGAGCGAGCGCTGGAAGCCGATCGGGATGTTGCAGAGGCCGATCGCGTGGTGGCCGTGGTCGGCGAGCGCCTGGGTGACCAGGCCGGCCGGGTTCGTGAAGTCGAGCAGCCATGCGCCGTCCGCTCCCAGCCGCGCGGTGTCGTCCGCAATGCCGAGCACGACGGGGATCGTCCGCAGCGCCTTGGCGAAGCCGCCCGGCCCGGTCGTCTCCTGGCCGATGCAGCCGAACTCCGGCGGGATCGTCTCGTCGCGCAGGCGCGCCTGCAGCCCGCCGACGCGCAGCTGCACGAGCACGAAGCTGGCACCGGCGATCGCCTCCCGGCGGTCGGTCGTGAGCGTCAGCTTGCCCGGGAAATCGAGCTTGCGAAGGATCCGTCCGGCCAGCCCGCCGACGATCTCGAGCCGTTGCTCGTCGATGTCGTGGAGCACCAGCTCCTCCACCGGGAGGACGTCGCGGCGCAGCCCGAAGCCCTCGATCAGCTCGGGCGTATAGGTGCTCCCGCCTCCGATCACCGCCACTTTCACAACCGCCGCATCCTACGGTATCCTGGCGTCGAAGTGAAATCGTTAGGAAAGTTTCCTGACAGATTCGTCGCGGAGATAGCGGGCCAGCCCGAGGCGGTGCGGCGGGCGGGGCGGGCGCTCGAGGTTCAGGCGCCCGCGGTCGGCCGCCTGCGCGAGTCGGTCGAGTCCGGCGGCCTGATCGTCTTCACCGGCATGGGCAGCTCGTATGACGCCTGCTACCCGGTCGTCACGACGCTGGCGGGCCGCGGCGTGGACTGCTGGATGCTCGACACGGCCGAGCTGCTGCACTTCCGCATGGCGGCGCTGCGACCGGGCGGCCTGCTGGTCTGCGTCAGCCAGTCCGGCGAGAGCGCGGAGCTCGTTCGCCTGGTCGAGCAGCTGCCGCAGCCGCGGCCGATCCTGGCAACGGTCACGAACGGGCCGTCCAACACCCTGGCGCATGCCGCCGACATCCCACTCGACACCGGCGCGGGCGAGGAGCACGGCCCGTCGACGATGACCTTCGCCGCAGCCCTCGCGGTGCTCGACGCGGTCACCGGCGATCCACCGGTCGAGCGCGCGGCGCGTGAGATGGAGCGGCTGCTCGCCGAGCCGGACGCCCTCGCCGAACGGCTGGCGGCGTGGATCGACGGCCGCCCCACGCTCGCACTGGTGGGGCGCGGATCGGCTCGCGCAGCGGCCGAGATGGGGGCGTTGACACTGAAGGAGGCAGCCCGCTTCCCGGCTGAGTCGCTCCAGGCCGCGCAGTTCCGCCACGGACCGCTCGAGCTCGCCGGCCCCCGGCTCGCGGTGATGGTGATCGCCACGGAGCCGCGCACGCGCGACCTCGAGCTTGGCCTGGCCAGGGAGCTTGGGGGTGCCGGCGCGGCGGTGCTCGTCGTGAGCCAGGACGGCGAGGCGCCGGACGGCTGCGAGTCGGTCGCCGTCGGGCCGCTCGAGGAGGGCCTGGCCGCCGCCGCGGCGACGATCCCGGCGCAGCTGCTCGCATGGCGGCTCGCGCGCTCCCGCGGCCTGACCCCGGGAGAGTTCGCGATCGCGGGAAAGGTGACCACGCGGGAATGAGCATGCGCGTTGCGCTGACGGTCGACACGGAGCACCCGGATCACCCGGCCGCCCAGGGGAACCTGGAGCGCCAGCTCGACGAGCTCGCGCGCCGCGATGCCAGAGCCACGTTCTTCGTCCAGGGGCGCTGGGCCGCGTCGAATCCGGCGCTCGCCCGGCGCATCGCCGAATCGGGGCACGCGATCGGCAACCACTCGAAGTCCCACGCGCCGATGGACATGCTGACGGACGAGGGGATCGCGGCGTCGTTGCGCGACGCCGAGGACATGATCGTCCGTGCGTCCGGCGTCAACCCCCGTCCCTGGTTCCGGTGCCCGTATGGGGACGGTGCCGACGACCCGCGCGTCCTCGCCGCGATCGAGCGGGCGGGCTACCGCCACGTCGGCTGGGACGTCGACACGAACGACTGGGAGCCCGGGCGCACGCCGGCGGAGATGATCGTCACGGTGCTCGACGGCGTGCGCGCGAACGGCGACGGTGCCATCGTGCTGACGCACAGCTGGCCGGACGTGACGGCCGCCGCGATCGGCGAGCTGGTCGACCGGCTGCACGGGGACGGGAGCGTGCTGGTGGGGGTGGACGAGCTTGGCTAGGGCTGCCGTACTGGCGGTCGACGGGGGCAACTCGAAGCTGGACGCGGTGCTGCTGAGCCGCGGCGGGCGGGTGCTGGGCGCGGCGCGCGGCGGCGGCGCCAGCTTCTCCCCCGATGTCCACGAGCAGTCGTTCGCCGAGCTTGCCGCCACCGTCGGGCGCGCATGCCGGGCGGCCGGGATCACGCCGGGCACAGGGCCGATCGCCGACGTGTCGGTGCTGTGCCTGGCGGGCGCTGACCTGCCGGTGGACGACCGGCGGCTGATGAGGACTCTGCGCGCCCTGGGATGGGCCGAGCGGGTCGTGCTGCGCAACGACACGTTCGCCGTGCTCCGGGCGGGCACCGACCGCCCATGGGGCGTCGGCGTCGTCTGCGGGACCGGCCTGAACTGCTCGGCGGTCTCGCCGGCCGGCCGGATCGTCCGCTACGCGGCGATCGGCGACATCTCCGGCGACGGCGGCGGCGGGGACTGGATGGGTCTGCAGGCGCTTCGTGCAGCGATCCGCGGGCGCGACCGGCGAGCAGCGCACACCGTGCTGGAACGCGACGTCCCGGCGTTCTTCGGCCTGTCATCGCCGAAGCAGGTGATGGAGGCGGTCTACCTGGGCTCGCTGGACCGCCACCGGCTGACCGAGCTGCCGCCCGTCGTGTTCAGAGCCTCGGCGGCCGGCGACCGCGCCGCGCAGGCGATCGTGGACGGCCTGGCCGAGGAGATCGTGGCGATGGTCGCCTCAGGGATGCGCCGGCTGCGCATGACGCAGACAGATGCCGACGTGGTGCTGGGCGGCGGCGTCGCGCGCAGCCGCGACCCCAGGCTGCTTGCGCACATCGAGGAGGGCGTTCGCGCCGTCGCGCCGGCCGCCAGGGTCGTGGTGCTGGACGCGCCGCCGGTGCTGGGCGCCGCATACCTCGGGCTTGACGAGATCGCCGCCCGGCGGCGAGCATACGGGGAGGTGCGCGGATCGATCACGCACGACCGCCTGACACCGCCAGGAAGGAAGAGGACGTGACACGGATCCTGCTCGACGGGGTGACCAAGGTCTTCGGCTCGGACGTCGTCGCGGTCGACCACGTGTCGATGGAGATCGCGGACGGAGAGTTCATGGTGCTGGTGGGGCCGTCCGGGTGCGGGAAGTCGACGCTGCTGCGCATCGTCGCGGGCCTCGAGGAGCTCACCGACGGGGAGGTCGTGATCGGCGATACGGTCGTCACCGACCTGCCACCGCGCGATCGGGACATCGCGATGGTGTTCCAGAACTACGCGCTGTACCCGCACATGTCGGTCGCGCAGAACCTCGAGCTGGGCCTGAAGCTGCGGCGGGCGCCGAAGCCCGAGCGCCGCGCGAAGGTCGAGGAGGTGGCACGGGTGCTCGGGCTCGACACGCTGCTCGACCGCAAGCCGGCACAGCTCTCAGGCGGGCAGCGGCAGCGCGTCGCGATGGGCCGCGCGATGGTCCGCGAGCCGCGCGCGTTCCTGATGGACGAGCCGCTGTCCAACCTCGACGCGAAGCTGCGCGTCGCGATGCGAGCCGAGCTGGCGCGGCTGCGCGACACGCTGCACACGACCACCATCTATGTGACGCACGACCAGGTCGAGGCGATGACGCTCGGCGACCGGGTGGCGGTGATGAAGGACGGGGTCGTCCAGCAGCTGGACAGCCCGCCCTCGCTCTATCGGGCCCCGGCGAACCTGTTCGTCGCCGCGTTCATCGGGTCGCCGTCCATGAACCTGATCCAGACCACCGTGCAGGATGGCCAGCTGCGCTTCGCCGAGCACCGGATCCCCGTGCCCGGCGGCGTCGACCTCAGGGCCTACGAGGGCCGGACGGTTGTGCTCGGGCTGCGTCCCGCGGACTTCGAGGATGCGGCGCTTGCGCGCGACGAGAGCATGCCGGTGCTGGACGTCCGGGCGGAGGTCGTGGAGGAGCTCGGGTCGGAGATCAACGTCATCTTCCGGCTCTCGGTGGCTCCGGTGATGACCGAGGCGGTGCGCGCCGCGGCCGAGCCGGACGCCGCCGACGACACGGTCGTGCCGCTCATCGCCGAGGCGGGCGAGTCGGTGTGCACGGCGCGGGTGAACGCGCGAAGCACGGTCCAGGCGGGTCAGCGGGTGCAGCTCACCATCGCGCCCGACCGGTTTCATTTCTTCGACCTCGAGACGGGGCACGCAATCCAGCCCGACGGCGCGCCGTTCGCGCCCGCGCCGGTCTAGGCGGGCTCCGCAGCGACCGCGCCGGACGCCGCCCCACGGGGCTCGGCATCGAACCGGTAGCCGACGCCGTAGTGGGTGTGGATGTAGCTGTACGTGCCCGAGCGCTGGTCGAGCTTCTCGCGGAGCTTGCGCACGCAGACGTCGACCGAGCGGTCGCGCGGGCGATAGGGCGTCCCCCAGACGCGCTGCTGGAGCTGGTCACGGGTCATCACGCGTCCCCGCTCGGCGGCGAGCGCGGCCAGCAGCCGGAACTCGGTCCGCGTCAGCTCCGCGTCGGTGCCGTCCAGGATGGCCCGGTGGAGGTCGGGGTCGATCACGAGCCCCGGCACCTCGACGCGGTCGCGGCCGGCGGCACCGCGTACCAGGCCGACCCGCCGGATTGCCGCCTGCACCCGTGCGACGAGCTCGTTCATCCCGAACGGCTTGGCGAGATAGTCGTCCCCTCCGATGCCGAGCGCGTGCACCTTGTCCTGCTCGGTGCCCCGTGCGCTCACCACGATCAGGGGGATGGCGACGCCATCGGCTCGAAGCGCCTCGATCATCCGCCAGCCGTCCATGCCGGGAAGCATCAGGTCGATGATGGCGGCGTCCGGCCGCTCGAAGCGCAGCTTCTTCATCGCGCGGTCGCCACGGTCCGACCACTCGACGTGCAGGCCCGCATGGCGCAGGTGCGTGGCCATGGCGTTCGCGATGACGACGTCGTCCTCGACGATCAACACGCGCGCACCGGTCATGGCGGAGAGTGTCGCGGCGTGTGCGCCCATGCGGGGTCTCGCACCGGTGTCGAACGGGTGAAGAAGCGGTGAAGGGCCGCCGTGCAGCCGGCTGTGATCTACACTGGCCGCCGTCATGGCGACCGTCACCAAGCGCGACATCGACGCCCTGTGGGGCCCGGCAACGCCACAGTTCGCCTACCAGATCGCGAACCGGATCCGCGACCTGATCCAGGATCTGCCCTCGCGGGACCCGGTTCGCCAGTACGGCATGGAGCGGCTGGCCGACCTCGACCGCCTGGCGCAGGGCACCACGAAGGGCGCAGAGCGCGGGCACTGAGGGCCCGGGCCTCCGCGCGGGGCACGGACGCTACGCGCGGCCGGCCAGGCCGCGAACGACGTCGCGGGCAACGTAGCCGGCGATGCTCGGGTTCTCCTTCAGGCGCCGGAGCGAGTACCCGTACCAGGCCTCGCCGTACGGCGTGTAGATGCGCACGCGATGGCCGGCGGCGATCAGACGGTCGCGAAGCTGCTCCTTGACGCCGAGCAAGAGCTGGAACTCGTACCGGTCGGGCGTCAGGCGCCGCTGGTCGGCGATCCGCCGCGCCTCGCCCACGAGCGCATCGTCATGGGTCGCGACGGCGACGCGGCAGCCGAGATCGACGAGCTCCCGCAGCAGCGCGACGAAGTTCCGGTTGACAAGCGTGCGCTCGGTATAGGCGATCTCAGGCGGCTCGATGTAGATGCCCTTGACCAGGCGCACGCTGGGCATCAGCTCGGCGAGCGCGCGGACGTCGTCGAACGTCCGGCGCAGGTATGCCTGCAGCACGATGCCGACGTTGTCGTGCCCGCGCTCGCGGAGCGTGCGGTAGACCGCCAGCGTCGCGTCGGTGAGGCCGCTGTGCTCCATGTCGATGCGGACGCGGTTGCCGTGCCCCGCGGCCACCTCGACCACGCGGGTCACCAGCTCCAGCGCGAGATCGGGGTCGAACTCGAGCCCGAGCGCCGAGAGCTTGACCGAGACGGTCGAGTCGAGCCGCTCGCGGGCGATCGCGTCGAGCACGGCGACGTACTCGTCCGCGGTGCGCAGCGCCTGCTCCCGCTCGTGGATGAACTCGCCGAGGACGTCGACCGTCGCAACGGCGCCCGCGCGGTTCAGCGAGGCGACGGTGGCGAGAGCGTCGTCGAGCGTCTCACCGGCCATGTAGCGGTCGGCGAAGTGCCGCACCAGCGGCTTCGGCACGACGGGGAGCGAGGTGGCGATGAGGCGGTCGACGATACGCACGGCCGCACCGAATCATACGGCGCGCAGGCGCTCCAGCACATCGTCGGCGAGTGCCTCGATGGCGGCGGTGGAGGACGTCATCGCGTGCGAGAAGTTGGCGGGATCGCCCGCCGCGGCGGCGATCGACAGCGCGCGCCAGGCGGCCTCCGCCTCCGGCGGCGGATCGCCCTCCGCCGGGTCGGTGAGAAGCTCTGCGAGATCGCCGTAGCCATTCAAGGCAACGGCCAGCCGGCCGCTGGCCGTTCCCAGCCGGTCGAGGTACTCGGGCGTCGCCACGCGCGGACCCTGTGCGGCCGCCGAGAGGGCGGCGAGGGCGTCGCGGACATCGCCGGCGGCCCCCGCCTGCTGCGTGCGGCCGGCCCGCTCGAGCAGTTCCTGGACGGCGGCGAACTCCTCGTCCAGCCGGTCGGCATGGACGGCAACCGACGCCTCCTCGGCATGCTCGGCGAGCGCCAGCATGACGACCGCGTCGCGGATCAGGCGGCGGTCGGCGAGCGGAGCGAACGACCCGTCGAGCGCGAGATACGCGAGGTCGTCCGCGGCTCCCAGCGCAACGAGGTAGACACGGTCCGAGCGGCCGGGCTGCGCCGCCATCACCGCGGCCACGGGCTCGCCGTCCGAGGCGTGGGCAAGCGCGGCGTCGCGCGCGGCCTCGAGCTCCTGCTCGAGCGTCACGCGGCCGGCGTCTCCGCGGGCTGGACGGCGAGGCGCATCTCGAGAGCGACGAGCGCCGCGGCGGCGAGCGCCGACCAGGCGAGCGCGGGGACGATCAGCGCGGCCGAGACGAGGGCGCCGGCGATGCCGAAGAAGATGACGGCGAGCTCGCTGGTGGTCACCGACGAGACGTCGGACGGGCGGCAGCGAAGGTGGCAGGCGAGGCCGGCGGCGTAGGCGGCGACCAGCGGCAGCAGCTGGGCGTGGACCAGCGCGGCGCATGTGGCGGCAACGAGGGCAAGGGCGCTCCACCCGACGGCGTAGCGGTGGCCGCGGACGAGGCCGAGGCGGACGATCGTGGTTGTCTTTGCAGGCGACGCCGAGCGGTCGGCGTCGTGGTCGAGGTAGTGGTGCATCATCAGCATGCCGACGGCGTAGGCGGCGACGGCGAGCCCGGCCAGGGCCAGCGAGGGAGTGATACGCGCGCCCTGGAGCACGGCGGCGCCGGTGACGCAGAGCCACAGGCAGGTGCAGGCGATCGCCTCGCCGGCGAAGGGGCGGTAGGCGGCGCGGATGGGCGGCTGGGTGTAGATGACAGCGCCGGCCACGCCGGCGAGGCCGAAGGGCAGCATCACCAGGCCGCGGGACGCGACGAGGGCGAGGCCGATCACGGTCGTCAGCCCGAAGGCGGCGGCGAAGAGCAGGCGCAGGGCGCGCTGGGTGAGCAGGCCGGCGACGAGCACCTTGCTGCCGCCGGAGATGACCCGGGGGGAGGCGTGGCGGTCGGTGCCGGAGCGCCAGTCCTCGAGCTCGTTGACGGTGTGGGCGAGGACGCCCTGGATGAGGACGCCGAGCGCGACGGCGCCCAGGTAGTACCAGCCGCGCACCTGGTCGCCGGCGCCGAGCGCGGTGCCGAGGGTGATCGCCGAGAAGCTCCACAGCAGCACCGGGATGACCCGCACCTCGAGCCACAGGCCTCGTAGCAGAGGGCTCATGGAAGGCCACGATACCAGCGTGATCGGGACGTTCTCCCGTCCGGCGCGACCATGAACGGACCCAGGGAATCTGTCGAGCCGATCAGCCGCGGCCTCGTGACGGACCGGGCCGCGTCTAGTTGAACGGTACGGTGACAGGCCCGGGAAGGCGTCGGTAGATCGCGAAGAAGTCGCGGTCGTCGGGAACGAGGTATCGGGTCGACGGTTGCTGGTAGTTCGGCACGATCTTGACCGGGTCGAGTGCTCCCTGGTGTGCGTAGGTGATCAGGGTCGGCCACTCGGGGTTGATGTCGAGCTCCATCGCGCGTACGGCGCCCGCGCGCTGCAGGATCTTTGCGAGCGTTGTGACGGTCTGGTAGTCGGCGGCGGCATAGATCAGGTTGCCGTGCCGGTCGATCCCTGCCCCGGTGCGCCATACACGGACAGCGTTGCCCAGGGTGTAGCCCCATTGCGTGCTGTCGTTGAGAGCGGGGCTGAGGCGGCCGTGGTCGACGATGAGCGGCAGGCTCTGGCGCGCGAATGCCACCTGCGGGCCGGCAACCGTACCGCCCGTCCAGCGCTTGACGTCGACTCGCCCGTCGCTGTAGGCGACGAGGGTGGCCAGGCCTCGCTTGAGCGGCTCATACGACGTCCCGCCGATTGACGATCCGTTGTTGCCGTCGCTGTAGATGAACCCGCCGTTGAATGTCGCCAGGAGACGCCAGCGCTGGTCGTTGGGCACCGACATCGGGCCGCGCACGGGTGCGTGCGGTGGCTCGTAGCGGCCCGGATACCACGCGACGGACGTGCGCGTGTGGTCGAACCAGGCAACGTAGGCCACTATGCGTGGATAGAGGGTCTCTGTACGGAACGTCGTCAGCAGCACCGGCGGGTGGCCCCGCACCCTCGGACCGGTGCCCCTCCATACTCCTTCGCCGGGTAGTGGATGGGCGAAGACGGGCGTGATCCGTGGCGGCGCGTACGCCGGCTGCTGCTTCCCGGCCGGCTTGGTGGAGGGGGTGCCGACCCCCACGCTGGGAAGGCTCGTCAGCCGTGGGCCGCCCGGGTCCGGCGCCTTCCAGCTGTAGTAGTAATGCTCCACCTGATCGACCAGCCAGTTGCCATGGTGCGCTCTCAGCCACTCGACGCTGCGGGGCCAGAGCGGCAGGCTCGACGGCTCCATCATGGTGGTCGCGTAGGAGTACGCCACGGGTGCCAACAGCATCAGCAGTGCCAGCGCCGCGACGGTACGCACGCGCCACCGGCGTCCTCTGCGGCGGTGCTGCCGCGGACGGGAGCCGGTCGGCTCCGGTCTCATCGCGCGATCCTCATGCGCGGCTCGCTCACGAGGCGGGAGACTCGCTCGTGAATGTCAGAGCACGCATGGGGACTCCTGTGAGTTGCCTGCGAACTGGCACCGCGTGTGGGGCGCTACGCCGGCCGGAAGCGCACGACCGCCGCCGTACCGCCGCCGGGGGCGTCCTCGAGGCGGATGCCTGCATGGTGCTGCTCGGCGATCGACCCGGCGATCGCAAGGCCAAGGCCGCTCCCGCCAACCCCGCGGGAAGCCGATCCGCGATAGAACCGGTCGAACGCGTGCGCCCGGTCCTCATCGCTGAATCCAGCGCCGTGGTCGCGGACCTCCAGCCTGGCGCCGTCCGGCGAATCTGCGACAGAGATGGATACGGGCTGATCGGCTGAGCTGTACTTGATCGCATTGTCGAGGAGGATGCGCACGAGCTCTCCCAGCCGGCGAGGCTCGCCGTCGACCGTGGCCTCGCTCAGCTGAGCGTCGACTCGCCGCCCGGGGTGCGCCGCCTGAAGCTCGGCGCAGGCCTCGCCGGCGATCCGGTCCAGGCGCTGTGGCCGCAGCGGGTCGCCCCCTCCCCCGGCGCCCGCGGCGAGAGTCAGCAGCTCGCTCAGCGTGCGGGCCAGCCGAGCACTGGTCTGGGCCACGATCAGGGCCGATTCGCGCGCTTGCTCGAGATCCCCGCGTTGCGCCGCGCGGTCGACGATGCGTGCATGACCTTGCAGCGCGGTGACCGGTGTCCGCAGCTCGTGAGATGCGTCGGCGATGAACCGCTGCTGCTCCTCGGTTGCCCGCTGGGCCCGTGCCAGCAGGCGGTTGAACGCTGCCGCCAGACGACCCAGCTCATCGGGCCGGCCCTCGCCGATGCGGCGGTCGAGCTCATCGCCGGGGATGGCGTCCACCTGGCGCCGCATCCGGTCGACCGGCTCCAGCACGCGCCGTGCAAGGAGCGCACCGGCCAGCGCCGACGCCGCCACCATGGCAAGCCCGACGGCGATCAGCGTCGACAACAGCGTGGAGAGGCTGGAGTCGAGGGTCGGGTTCGCCAGCAGGACGATCGCACTGCCGCCGTGGCGGCGAGGGGCGCGCGCCGCGGTCGAACCGCCGGGCGCATTCGCGATGGCCCTGTTGACGTCGGACAGCCTCGCTGTGCGAGGCCCGGCCGCATGGTTCTGCGCCACCACGGCACCGGATCCGTTCGTCAGCCAGACGCGCGCGCCCGGCCCGGCGATCCGGTCGAGTGAGATCTCGTGGATATCCTCGAGCGAGGCCGCCGTCCGCGCGAGCGTTACCGCGTCACCGCGAGCGGTCGACCGCAGGCTGGAGCGCACCACCACATAGGTGATGGAGCAGGTGGCGATGACGAGCATCGTGACGGCAGCCGCGAACAGCAAGGCCAGGCGGGTGCGAACCGTCATGGCTTGACGGTGTAGCCGACCCCGCGCACGGTGCGGATCGGGGGATCGTCCGTGCCGGCTCCGAGCTTTCGCCGCAGTGTGGAGATGAAGTAGTCGATCACCTTCGAGTCGCCCAGGTAGCTGTAGCCCCAGACGCCTTCATAGATCTGCTCGCGGGTGAACACGCGGCCCGGGGCGTGCATCAGGAACGCCAGCAGGTCGAACTCCCGCGCGGTCAGGTCGAGCTCGCGACCGCCGAAGCTGGCCTCCCGCGTGTCGGGGTCGAGGCGCAGGCCGCCCGTCTCGAGCTCCGGCCCGTCGTCTCCCGCGCGGCGATGGAGCGCCCGCAGGCGCGCCAGCAGCTCCTCGATCGCGAAGGGTTTCGCCAGATAGTCGTCGGCCCCCGCATCCAGCCCGATCACCCGGTCGCCTACACGATCGAGCGCCGTCAACATCAGGATCGGCATCGAGCGCCCGGAGCGGCGCGCCGCCCGGCAGACGCTGAGGCCGTCCGTGTCAGGGAGGCGTACATCGAGGATGACCGCGTCGGGCTGCTGCCGCTCGAGCGCAGCCAGGCCCTCCTGTCCCGTGCCCGCGACCTCGACCCGGTAGCCGGCCTCGAGCAGCTCCACCTCGAGCAGGCGCGCGATCGCCGGGTCGTCCTCGATCACAAGCAATCGCTGAGAGCCCTCGGCCATGGGTCAACCATAGCCACGCGGGTCGGCCCTATCCGAATCCTTACCGAAGCCACGAACACTCCTCAACCGGCGCGCAGCTTCCCCCAAACCGAACTGCCTACCGTGGGCTCATCAACCGGAAAGGACACCACCGATGCTCACCCAGAAGCGTCACATACTCACCGTCGCCGCCATCGTCACCACGCTCACCATGGCGAGCGGTGTCGGCGCGGTCGCATTCCAGGCGGACCATGGCCCCGCGCAGATCGCGCATGGCTCGCAGGTCGTCACCACCGTCACGACTCCGGCGCCGACGTACGTCGACGACATCGGCGGAGGGGATCGGTGATGATGCAGCGCATCTGGGCGGCGATCGCCGCGACCTGGGCCGTCATCGCGATCTTCGCGGTGCTGGCCTTCTCACACCGCGCCCCCGCTCCCTCGGGCGGAGCCGTCGTGCTGACGCGAAGCCCCAGCGGGAAGCTCGTCCCGGCCTCCCCGTCAACCGGTGCTTCGCACGCCACCACCGGGAGCTCGGGCGTTGCCACCGGGGCCGGCGTAGGCCAGACCGCGACCTATGTCAGAACCGCCTCCGGCGCCTACGTGCCGGTCTCATCCGCCCCGACCACCGCAGCTGCGGTCACAAGGAGTTCCTGATGCTCACGCTTCTCCGACACCGATTCGACGCCATGGGCACCGAGTGCTCCGTGGCGGTCACCGCTCCGATCTGGGCCGCAGGACGCGGCCGCATCGCAATCGCGGCCGCGCTGGTCGAGGTGGCGGCGCAGGAACGGTCGCTGTCTCGGTTCGATCCCGGCAGCGACCTGACCGCCCTGAACGCGAGGGCCGGCGGCTGGCATGCCGCAAGTGAGCGGCTGTACGCCGCCGTCGAGGCGGCCGTGCGGGCCCGCGAGGCCACCGGCGGCCGCTATGACCCAACCGTCCTGCCGGCCCTGATCGCGGCAGGCTACGACGGCTCTTACCGGGATCTTCACCCGCACGAACCCGGCAGGCTTGCCGGCTGGCGAGCGGGGGCGGTGATCGAACTGGACCCGGCGCAACGGCGAATCCGACTAGCGCCTGGCACGTCGGTCGACCTCGGCGGCATCGGGAAGGGCATGTCAGCCGCGGTGGCGCTCGATGCCATGCGCGATGCCTGGCCGGAGCTTCCGGGCGCGCTTGTTGACCTTGGAGGCGACATCGCCGTCACCGGGTCGCCGCCCGACCGCGGCGCGTGGCGCATAGACATCGCCGATCCACGGGCCCGAGGCCGGTGTCTCGGCACGATCGCACTGGCCACAGGCGGCGTTGCCAGCTCTGGACGCGACCGCCGGCGACTGGGCCGCGACGGCGCGGGCCACCACTTGATCGACCCCCGCACCGGCGGGCCGGCCGTGCCGGGGCCACTCGCCGTGACCGTGATCGGCCCGGGCGCCGGCGAAGCGGAGGCGCACGCAACCGCTCTGGCAATCACGCCCACGGAGCAGGCCACCTTCTATCTCGCGCCACACCCGCGGTTCTCGGCCATCATCGTCCCGAGCGCGGAGCCTCCCTTCACCGTCAATCACCCGCCGCTCGTTGCATGGGCCCCCGATTCACGGGAGACGGCGGCATGACCATTGCAGCGGGGCTACCCGTGGCCTGGCTCGTGGCACGCGCCGCGGGACTGGTCGCCTTCGGCGTCCTGACGCTCTCGACCTGGCTCGGGCTGGGCATGAGCACGCGGCTGCTGGGGCCGCGGTATCAGGCCCGGCTGATGGGCTGGCATCGCACGCTTGCATGGACCGGTCTGACAATGATCGGCCTGCATGTCGGGGCGGTGCTGGCCGACCCGGTGCTCGGGTTCGGTCTGCCGGCCGTCCTCGTCCCGTTCGCCGCACCCTGGCGGCCAGCGGCCATCGCCGCCGGTGTCATCGCCGGCTGGCTGACGCTGATGCTGGTGATCTCCTTCCGGATGCGCCGCCGGATCGGCCAGCGCGGCTGGCGCACGCTCCACTATGCGAGCTTCGCGGCATGGGTGCTGGCGCTCGGCCACGCGCTCGCGTCCGGCACCGACCTGGCCGGCATCGGCGGCCCCGTGTTGGTCGTGGTCGCCGGCGCCCCGGTGCTCTGGCTGAGCATCGTCCGCATCCTCACCCCGCGCGGCCGGTCGCGCACGCAGACGGCCGGGCAACCGGCGGCATCCTGATTCCCCCACGAAGCAATCACCACCACGACACTGGAGACGACCATGAGCTGCACCATCATCATCGACCGCAACGTGTGCTCCGGCTTCGGAGCCTGCGTCGACGCCGCACCCGACATCTTCGCGATAGGGGTCGACGGCATCGCCACCGGGCCGCCGCAGACCGACGATCGCGACGCGGCACTGCGGGCAGCCCTCGAGTGCCCGATGGGCGCGATCACCGTGCTCGAGGACGACGGAGGGGAGGCACGATGAGCGCGATGCGCACAGACGTGCTGATCGTCGGCGGCGGTCTGGCCGGCGCCCGCACCGGCGAAAGCCTGCGGGCCGCCGGGTTCGACGGCACGGTCACGATCGCCGGAGCGGAGCCCCACGCCCCCTATGAACGGCCCGCGCTCTCGAAGGAGTACCTGCTGGGCGACCGGCCGGCCGCAGACCTCGCCCTGCGGCCGGCCGGCTTCTGGGACGAGGCCGCGATAGAGCTCTTGACCGACACAGCCGTGGTGAGCGTCGATATCCATGGGCGGGAGGCGCACGCCGGCAACCGGGTCATCCGCTGGCGTCACCTGGTGCTGGCTACTGGCGCGAGCGTTCGCCGCCTGCCGGCACTCGAGGGCGGCGGCAATGTCCACCACCTGCGCACCCTCGATGACGCCGGCCGCCTGGGCGACGCCCTCGCAAGCGCGTCGCGGCTGGCAATCGTCGGCGCCGGCTTTGTCGGCCTCGAGGTGGCCTCCTCCGCCCGGCGCCTGGGCGCGTCGGTCACGGTGATCGACCTCTCACCGATCCCCTTCGCGGCCGCACTCGGCCCGCTTGTCGGGACGCGAATGGCCGCTTTCGCCCGCGACTCGGGCGTCGACCTACAGCTGGGCCGAACGATCGCGTCGGTCCGGCGTGACGGCAACCGCGTGCGACGACTGGTGCTCGACAACGGCACAGAGATCGACTGCGACGCCGTGCTGGTGGGGATCGGCGCCCGGCCGACCAGCGACCTGGTGGCCCGCCAGTTGCCGCTGGAAGGCGACGGGTCCGTTGCTGTGGATGCGGCGGGTCGCACGGCGGCCGAGTGTGTCTTCGCCTGTGGCGATGTCGCATGCGTCAGCAGAGGGGCGACGCCGTCGGGCCGTGTCGAGCACTGGACGGCAGCGGCCGCGGGCGCGAGAGCTGTGGCCTCCGCCATCACCGGGACACCACAGCCGCCGCCGTTGCCCGCCTACTTCTGGACAGACCAGTTCGACAGCCGGCTGCAGGTGCTCGGACGCATCGAACGGGGCGTCGAACCGGAGCTGCAATCCGGGGATGGCTGGTTCGTCGCCCGCTACCTCGGTCGTGACAAACGGCTGCAAGCGGTGGCACTGCTGAACCGCCCGGACCTTCTGCAAACGGCGAGGCATGAGCTGGCCGGTCGGCCGATAGCCGATGCCGCCTGACCGGTCATCCGATGATCCGGCGTTGATCGGGTTCTCGACTGTGTGCGGCCGATCCTCTATCGACGCCTTCTGGTCCGTCCGACAACGTCCGTACGATCTCAGGATGACTGCAGCACAGCTGATCGAGCCGCGGCAGGGCACGTCCGCGGAGGTCGAGGCGTGGAGGCTGCACGTCCTGCTGCAGGCCGGGTACCCGCTCAAGCTTGCCGAGCGGATCGCGTGCACGACGGCCGACCTGCACCAGGCCGTGCAGATCCTCGAGCGTGGATGCGCGCCGCAGACCGCGGCGCAGATCCTGACCTAGACCGCGCGGATCCCGAACCGAGCGCCAGCCGCTGAGGGCGGCGATACTTCCGCCATGAGCGCGAATCCGCAGCCGACCCAGTACGGGGACCGCCCGGTGTACTCGGTGGCCGGGTTCAACCAGGGCGTCGGCGGGTGGTTGCAGCGCCTGCCTGAGGTGTGGGTGGAGGGCGAGATCGCGGAGCTGAAGCACCAGGACAGGTGGGCCTTCGCGTACATGACGCTGAAGGATCCGGCGAACGGCGCGTGCCTGCCGGCGCTGATCGCGCGGACGAAGCTGGACGCGATCCAGCCGCAGCTGCGGGCGGGCGACAGGGTGCACGCGCTGGGACGGGCGGAGATGTATGCGAAGAAGGGGGAGCTGCGGTTCCGGGTGAGCGCGATCGAGCAGTTCGGGCTGGGGCTGGTGCTGCGGCAGATCGAGGAGCTGAAGCAGAGGCTCGCGGCCGAGGGGCTCTTCGCGGCGGAGCGGAAACGGGCGCTGCCGTTCCTGCCGAGGGTGGTCGGGCTGATCTGCGGGACGGACGCGGCGGCGAAGCGGGATGTGATCGAGACGGCGGAGCGGAGATATCCGCCGGCACGGTTCCGGGTGGCGGAGTCGGCGGTCCAGGGGGCGGGCGCGGTGCCGCAGATCCTGGCGGCGCTGCACAGGCTCGACCGCGACCCGGAGGTGGACGTGATCGTGCTCGCCCGGGGAGGTGGGTCGTTCGAGGACCTGCTGCCGTTCTCGGACGAGCGGCTGGTGCGGGCGGTGGCGGCGTGCGGGACGCCGGTGGTCTCGGCGGTCGGACACGAGCAGGACACGCCGCTCGTCGACCACGCGGCGGACGTGCGGGCGGGGACGCCCAGCCTGGCGGCGAAGCTGGTCGTTCCTGACCACGAGGCGGTGCGGGCTGAGCTGGACGGATTGGCAGGGCGGGCGGGACGGTCGCTGCAGGGCCGGGCGCACCGGTGTCGAGAGTCGCTGGAGCTGCTGGTGTCGCGGCCGGCGTTCGCGGACCCGGGATCGTGGATCACGGTGCGACGCGAGTCGGTGCGGCGATCCCGGGAGGCGCTGCAGCGCTGGCCGGTGCAGCGGCTGGAGCGCGAGCGGATCCACGTGCGCCACGCGCACGACAGGCTGCGGCTGCTGGGGCCGGCGGCGACGCTGGAGCGCGGGTACGCGATCGTGCAGGACGCGACGGGCCGAGTGGTGACGCGGGCGGAGGCGGCCGGGCAGGGAGACCGGATCGCGATCCGGCTCGCGCAGGGCAGGCTCGGGGCGACCGTCGAGGAGGTGACGGAGTGAGCGAGGAGATGACCTTCGAGCAGGCGCGTGCGGAGCTCGAGGAGATCGTGCGGCGGCTGGAGGACGGACAGACGTCGCTCGACGAGTCGCTGCGGTTGTGGGAGCGCGGCGAGCAGCTGCATGCGCTGTGCCTCGCGCGGCTCGACCAGGCCGAGGAGCGGGTCACGGAGCTGCTGGCGCGGATGGGCCGCGCACCGGACGCGGGAAGCTAGGCCCCGGCGAGCCAGGCCGAGACCTGGGCCGGAGAGCGCAGGCGGACGATGGTCGTGTTCTCGTACTCGGGGCGGGCGAACAGCTCCGGCAGTTCGCGCCGGTACCCGCGATGCCGGGCGGCCGCCCACCAGACGAGCGACTCGCGGCCCCAGAAGACGCCTCGCAGGGATTCGCGGTTGCCGTTCCAGAGCTCGGTGCGGCGGGCGAGCCGAACGGCGGTGCGAGCGCCGAGGCGGCGGAGCACGACGGGCAGGGGCAGGTCGAGCCAGACGATGGTGTCGGCCGCCCGGGGAACGAGATCGCCGAGCTTGGAGCGGTAGCTGCCGTCGATCACCCAGCCGTCGCGGGCGATCTCGGCCACGACGGAGGCGCGAAACTGCTCGGGATCGGGCTCGGCCCAGTCGGGGCCGTGATGGAGGGCATCGAGCTCGACGTGCGGGACGCCCAGACGGCCGGCGAGCGCGGCAGCGAGGGTGGTCTTCCCGGAGCCGCTCGCACCGGTGACCCAGACCTTCCGCATGGGGCCATTATCCGTCACGCCGGTCGACGACGGCCTCAGCTGGTTCCCCTTCCTCGGTCGAGCTTGACCCCGGTAGAGCGAAGCCGTTGCCTCGGCCGGCACGCCCACCCCATTTGCGTCAACCCCCTTGCTCAGCCGGACCGCTCACCCCTATCGCGTCAACCCCCTCTGTCGGCGGACGGCTCACCCCAATTATTGGAGACCAACCCCTGTGCCTGGGGTGGGGCCGTCTGTGACGGTGTTGTGACGCGTCGTTGGCGTGGTTGAGCGAAGTGTTGTGATCCGCCGATTATTGGAGTCCGACTCCAGTCGTGTGGCCGTGACGACTCGTTGTCAGACTTGCGACTGTCCATAGCCTCGCTGTGAGCTCCGGGCCCGTACGCTGAGACCGTGCCCCGAAAGCCTCGCATAGACTATGCCGGAGCGCTCCAGCATGTTGCCGTAAACGGCAACAACCGAGAGCCCATGTTCGTCGACGCCATCGACCGCATGAACCTCCTCGCCCTTCTTCGCGGCACCGCGGAGCGATACCAGTGGCAGGTCTGGTCGTTCTGCCTGATGGACACCCACTGGCACATGCTGCTGCGGACGCCGCGAACGCTCTCGCTCGGGATGCAGCGCCTGAACACGTGCTACTCGCGGACATTCAACGGGCGTCACGGACGGTCGGGCCACTCGATCCGCCACAAGTTCATGTCGGTCCCCGTAGAGACCGACGTGCATCTGCGCGAGCTGACGCGCTACATCCCGCTCAACCCCGTCCGAGCGGGACTCGCAAGCCATCCGGAGGACTGGCCCTGGTCGAGCTACCGCGCCGAGCTCGGGCTGGAACCGGCACCCGACTGGACGGACGCCGGTTGGGCTTCGACGGTGCACGGCGGCACCGACCGACTGCGCAGCTTCGTGGACGCCGGCATGGCCGCTGACGCCCCTGCACTCAGCGCGTGACGTCGAGCAGCGCCTCGACCCCGCGCCGCTCGAGGCCCCGTGCGACGATCAGCCGCTGGATCTCGCTCGTGCCCTCCCAGATCCGGTCGACGCGCAGCTCGCGCAGGAAGCGCTCCGCAACGTTCGTCCGCATGTAACCGCGCCCGCCGAAGGACTGCACCGCCCGGTCGGCGCAGCGGTTCGCCGCCTCGCTCGCAAACAGCTTCGCCGCGCTCGCGCGATGGTGCACCAGCTTTCGGTCCGCGGAAGGGTCGTCGGCGAGCACCGCGACGTTGTACGTCAGCAGCCGCGCCGCGAGGCAGTCGCAGGCCGAGTCCGCGAGCGGGAAGCTGACCCCCTGGAAGTCGAAGATCCGCGACCCGAACTGCTCCCGATCCAGCGTCCACCCCACCGTCTCGGCCAGCAGCCGCCGCATCGCCCCGACACACCGCGCCGCGATGTGAATCCGCTCCTCCACGAACCACTCGTTCTGCAGCTCGTCGCCGCGCCCCACCATCTCCTCGCCGCCGAGCACCGCCTCGCGTGGCAGCAGGCAGTCGAACCGAATCGTGGGATGCCCGTGCGGGTAGTTGTGCGTGAACGGCGGGTCCTCCACGAACTCGATCCCCGGCACGTCGCGGTCCACCAGAAACAGCGTCGGCAGCCGCGCACCGCCCTGCCCCACGACGTTCACCATCACGATGTAGTAGTCCGCGATGTCGCCGCTCGTCACGAACCACTTCTCCGCGCGCAGCCGCCAGCCGCCGTCCTCCTCGACCGCCGTCCCCTCCACCGCTCCCGCGTCCGACCCCGCCCCGCCCTCCGTCACCGCGTAGGCGTCGGCCCGCTCGCCCCGCAGCGTCGGCAGCAGGTACCGCTCGATCTGCTCCGCCGTCCCCCGCGACAGCACGTTGTACCCGCCGCCCATGTTCCACCAGACCGCGTTCGTGTTCCGGCCCAGCTCCTCGTGGACGAGCACCTGCTCGATGTTCGTCCATCCCCGCCCGCCCAGCTCCACCGGGTGGTTCCCGCTGTCCAGCTCACGCCGCCGCGCTTCGTCCCGCACTCGCGCGCGGTCCTCGTCGCCGAGCCGCCCGCTCGCCAGCTCCGCCGTCACCTCGAGCGGGATCAGCACCTCGTCCACGAACCCCGCCGCCCGCGCGCGCAGCGCACGCTGCGCCTCCGTCAGTCCAAAGTCCACACCAGCTCCTCGAGTCGGCGCCGCTCCGGCGCGTCGTGCTCCTCGTCCTCCCGCAGCGCCGGCACCAGCAGGTACTGCTCGCGCAGCACCGCCGCCAGCCGCTCCGCCACCGGCCGCAGGTCGTCGTCGACCGCCGCGCGCTCCAGCCGGGCCCTGCAGTCCCGCAGGTACCCGAACCACTCGTCGATCCCGCCGCGATGGATCAGCCGCTCGATGCGGGCCTGCTCCGCCGCACCGTCAGCAGCCCCGAGCGCCGCCAGCAAGCCGGGAACCTCCCGCTCGATCTCCGGCGTCAGGAACAGCCACCGGTCGTCGCCGTGGATCAGCCTCACGGCTCGTCGATGCCCGGCACGGCGGCGCGCAGCATGTCGTGAAACGCGAGCACCCCGTTCTCGTTGCGGTTCAGCACGCCGCGCTCGTAGGTCCGCGACTCGAGTCCCAGCTGCACCTGGTCGCACAGCTCGACGTCCTCGTCCATCACCTTCTTGTTGAACCGCCAGTTGACCGCGCGCACCAAACGGTCGCGGATCGCGCCGGAGCCGGTGTGGTACACCCGCGCCTCCGTCCTGGTCCGCCGCAGCCCGTCGGGGAACAGCTGCCACGTGTCGATCTGGTCGGGATAGATGTCGATGAACGTACACGGCCACAGGTGCACGTACGTCCACGAGCCCTGCAGCTCCTCGGGGAAGCCCGGCATCGGCCGCAGAAGCTTCTGGTACAGCCGCTCCTGGTAGTGCCGGGACTGCTTCTCCCGGAACGGCCCGTCGATCCAGGTGTGGTGCTTCGCCGGATGCGCCAGGTAGCGCTTGTAGTCCAGCATCCGCAGCAGGCCCGGATGGCCGACCGGGATGTGGTACCCCTCGAGGTAGTTGTCCGCGATCACCTTCCAGTTGTGGTCGTACGCGGCGGGGTGCCGCTCGCTGGCCTGCAGTTCCGCGAGGCGCAGGCGCCCGAGCTTCTCCGCGAGGTCCCCGAAGTAGGCGTCCAGCGGCTCCGTCTCCTCGCTCATGCAGACGAACACGAGCCCGCACAGCTCGCCGACCCGGAACTGCGGCAGCTTGACCGCCTCCCGGTCCAGGTTCTCGAAGCCCCGCGCCTCAGGCACCGCCGCGAGCTGCCCGTCGTGCCGGTACGTCCAGCCGTGGTACGGGCAGCGCAGCACCTTCGGGCACGCCCCCTCGCCGCTCAGGATCCGCGCGGCGCGGTGACGGCAGACGTTCGAGAGCGCACGCAACTGGCCGTCGCTGTCTCGGAGGATCGCAACCGGCTCGCCGGCAATCGTCGTCGTCCAGTACCGGCCGGGCTCCGACACGTCGCTGACGTGGCAGGCGAAGTTCCACGCCTTCAGGAACACCTCGCGCATCTCGGTCTCGTAGATCTCCGGCGACGTGTACGCCCGCGCCGGCAAGGTCTTGCCCCTCGTGTCGCCAACCACGCTCATACCGTGCTCCTTGCGATCAGTGGAATTCCAAGCTCGTTCGTCAGGGCACCGAGGATCAGGTCGGCCGCCCGCTCGTGGGTCGTCACGCCCGACAGGATCTGCAGGCCGAGCCCGTCGACCAGCGCCGCCAGCCGCTGCGTGGCGTCGGCGACCGGTACCTCGAGCCGCACCGACCCCTCGTCGCGCGCTTGCTCGATCAGCCCCTGGATCTGCTCGATCCACGTCGTCGAGGAGCGCCGCACGCTGGCCGCGAGCCGCTCGTCGAAGATGGAGCTGCGCCACATCTCGACCCACAGCACCCAGTCGTCGCGGAAGACGGCGTCCGCGCCCGCGTAGATCAGCAGCAGCCGCCTGAGCCGGTCGACCGCGCTGGGGATGTCCGCGATCGCCTCCTCCGCCGCCTCGTCCGCCTTGACGTCGGCATGCTCGAACGCCTGCATCAGCAGGTCGGCGCGCGTGTCGAAGTAGTAGTGCAGCAGCGCGCTGGACACGCCCGCCTCGCGGGCGACGGTGCCCATGCGAAGGCCGTCCGCGCCCTCGCGGGCGATGACACGGCAGGTTGCGTCGAGGATCTCGGTCTTGCGGTCGGCCATGGCGCGCGACTGACTGACTAGTCAGTCAGAGGCCCAGCATAGCGGACGAGGCGGCCCGCGTGAAGGCCTTACACCAGGCGCCGTTACTCCGTGCTGGCCGCTTCCGCGTCGCCCTCGAGCTTCTCGGCGGGGAGCACGTACAGGAACGTGGCCGCTGCCGCGGCGGCGCCGAGCAGCTCCGCGATCACGTAGATCCAGATGTTGCTCCACTCGAACAGGCCCGTGACCATGCCGCCGACGGCGATCGCCGGGTTGAACACCCCACCGGAGATACCACCGACCGCGAAGGCGCCGGCCACCACGGTGAACCCGATCGCCAGTCCGTAGAAGGAGTTGCCGAGCGTGCCCCGGGCGGTGGCAACGTGCAGGACCACCCACGCGAGTGCGAACGTGAACAGGAACTCGGCGACCAGCATCTTTCCCGAGCTCGCGACCGGAGCGGCCGACTCACGCCCGCCGACCCAGCGGACGACGAGGCCCGCGAGCGCGGCCGCTATCACCTGCGTGGCCGCGTAGGCCGCCCATTCGACGGGCGCCATCCTGCCTCGCACCAGCACCGCGGTGCTCACCGCGGGGTTGTAGTGCCCGCCGGAGACGTGACCGCCCGCGAACACCATCACCATCAGCACTGCGCCGATCGCAAGCGGCGCCAGCGCGCCGGCGCCGGCCTTGTTGGTGACCATGCCAACGGTGAACATGAAGATGAACATTCCGATGAACTCGACGACGAGCTTGCGGTCAAGCGGATAGGTCATGGTGGTCCTCCCACACGGTGCCAGTACGGCCGCAGCGGTTCGGCGGTGGCGCCACCCTAGCGTTCGCCCCGGTCGGCAGGACTTCCCGAGCCGCCCGCGAATTGGTGCTGTCCATGCGTCGATTCCGACAGCTGCTCCTGCTTGCCCCGGCGGCGCTCGCGCTGGCAGGGCCGTCCTCGGCCCAGGCCGCGGGGCGCTACACCGTTCGCTGGGGCGATACGCTGACCTGGATCGCCCAGGCGCACCACGTGTCCCTCCAGCGGCTGGCACGGACGAACGGCATCGACCCGCTCGGGATCCTGGTCGAAGGCACCGTCCTGCGCATCCCCGGCCACCACGCGATGGAGACGCACGCCGACGTCCTGCGCCGTGCACACGGGCGCCGCATCACCGTCGAGTGGGGCGACACGTTGAGCGGGATCGCCGCGCGGTACGGCACGACGTTCACCCACCTTGCCGAGATGAACGGGCTCGACCCGAACGGCGTGCTGCTGGCCGGCTCGACGCTGGTCGTGCCGCGCGGCCATGCGGCCGCGGCCGCGCCGCCGGCGAGCGCCGGATCGGCCGGCTTCGACGCCCAGCGCTCCATCGACCGCTGGTCGGCCCACTACGGCGTCGACCCGCACCTCGCGCGCGCGGTCGCCTGGATGGAGTCCGGCTACCACACGGGCGTCGTCTCGCCGGTCGGCGCCTGGGGTGTGATGCAGATCATGCCCGACACGTGGCGCTTCGTGGAGCGTTTGATCGGCCATCCGGTCGCGCGCACGCCGGACGGCAACGTCCGCATCGGCGTCGCCTACCTCCACCACCTGCTGAACGCCTTCGGCGGCAGCGAGCGCCTGGCTCTGGCCGCGTACTACCAGGGGCCGGCCGGGGTGCGCCGCTACGGCGTCCTGCCCGTCAGCGAGATCTACATCGCGGACGTGCTCGCGCTCAGGGCGCGGATGTAGCCGACCGCAGGGCGCCGGCCCGCGCATCGAGGTGCGACAGCACCGACGCGCACACCGCGTCGCACAGCTCGAACACCCGCTCGTCGGCGACGGCGTAGTAGCACCGCAGCCCCTCGCGGCGTCGCCGCAGCAGGCCGCCGTCGGCAAGCAGCGTCAGGTGCTTCGAGGCGTTGGCCTGGGTACACCCGAGATCGGCGGCGAGGGCGCCCACCGAGCGCTCGCCGTCGCGCAGCAGGTCCATCAGCAGCAGCCGCGTGGGATCGCCGAGCAGGCGGAACCGGTCGGCTACCGTGCGGGCATACTCAGCTGGAAGCGGGTGGGGAAGCGCCATTTGCGCCATCGTAGCGCATATGCAACTATGTAACCAGCCAGTTACACAGTCAGGAGACGAGATGTCAGCAGCCATCGAGATCACGAAGGACAACTTCAAGAGCGAGGTGCTCGAGTCCGAGCTACCCGTTCTGCTCGACCTCTGGGCCGCGTGGTGCGGTCCCTGCCGCCTGGTCGCGCCGGTCGTGGACGAGCTCGCCACCGAGTACGCCGGCCGCATCAAGGTCGGCAAGATCGACGTCGACGAGCAGCCCGAGCTGCAGGAGGCCTTCCAGGCCCTCAGCATCCCGACCATCGTGCTCGTGAAGGACGGCAGCGTGGTCGCCAAGGCCGTCGGCGCGCGGCCCAAGGCCGCACTCGCGGCCGCGCTCGAGCTCGACCAGCACGCGCCCGCAGCGGCAGCCTGACATCGCACCGGGTGCGGGGCCCCGCCCCCACGGCCCCGCACCCCGGACCTGCCAGTAGCATGCCGTGATGCTGACGGTGCTCGAGGGCAACAACTTTCTCGTGGCGGACGACCACGGGGACGTCGGCACCGGCTCGCAGGGGCTCTACTACAACGACACCAGGTACCTGTCCGCCTGGCGCCTGCTGCTGAACGGCGAGCAGCCGCAGCTGCTCAGCTCCGGCACCGTCGACTACTACTCGGCCGCCGTCTTCCTCCAGAACCCGACCACGCCGACCATGCCGGCGGGCTCCGTGTCGCTGATCCGCGATCTCTTCGTGGGCGAGGGCGGCATGCAGAACGGCCTGCATGTCGAGAACCACCTGCTCGATCCGGTCGAGCTGCAGCTGCGCCTCGAGTTCGACTTCGACTTCCTCGACCTGTTCGAGGTCAAGGCCCGCGAGTACCGCGAGGAGGATCTGGTGTTCACCGGGCGCACCGAGCCGGACGCGCGCGTCGAGACCGAGCGCGACGACCGCGAGAACTCCTGGTCGTTCCGGCTGCGAAACGGGCCGTTCCGCCCGCAGGCGCTCGTGTGGGTGTCCGAGCGCGGCGAGAGCGGCGACCGGTCGATCACGCACCGCATCCGCCTCGAGCCGGGTGAGACGTGGGAGACGCGGGCAAACGTCGTGCTGCTGGGCGGGGACGAACAGCGCCGCTCGCGCTACACCAGCTTCTACTTCGGGCAGGAGCGCGTGCGCGTGGCGGAGTCCATGCGCTCGTGGCGGCTGCACGCGCCCGAGCTCGTGACCGACTGGGAGGACCTGCGGAACACCTACCACCGCACCCTCGCCGATCTCGCCGCCCTGCGCATGCGCCCGCGGCAGGGCCCGGTGCAGCTGCGCGACCTGCCGGCGGCCGGCCTGCCCTGGTTCATGACGGTGTTCGGCCGGGACACCCTGATCACCAGCTACCAGACCATGCTGCTGGGCTCCACGCTCGCCTCCGGCACGCTCGAGGCGCTGTCCGCCCTCCAGGCCAGCGCCCGCGACGACACGCGCGACAGCGAGCCGGGCAAGATCGTCCACGAGGTGCGCGTGGGCCGGATCGCGGCGGAGGGCGGCGCGTTCCCGTACTACGGCAGCGTCGATTCCACGCTGCTGTTCCTGATCGTGCTCTCCGAGCTCTACCGCTGGACGGGCGACGTGGATCTGGTCGCGGCGCTCCGCGAGCCGGCGATGCGCGCGCTCTCGTGGATGCGGGAGGAGGGCGACCTGGACGGAGACGGCTACATCGAGTACCAGCGGCGCTCGAAGCACGGGCTCGAGTCGCAGTCCTGGAAGGACTCGTGGGACTCGATGCGATTCCACGACGGCACGGTCGCGCGGACGCCGATCGCCACCGCGGAGGTACAGGGCTATGCGTACGACGCTCGTCTCCGCACGGCCGAGCTGGCCCGCGTTGTCTGGCACGACGATGCTCTGGCGGTCGAGCTCGAGTCCGAGGCGGCAGGCCTGCGCGAGCAGTTCAACCGCGACTTCTTCCGCGAGGCGGGGTCGGATGGCTTCTACGTGCTCGGGCTCGACCACACCAAGCGCCAGATCGACTCGCTGTGCTCGAACATCGGCCATCTGCTCTGGAGCGGCATCGTCGACGAGCGGCGCGCGGCGACGATCGCCGAGCAGCTGATGTCGCCCCAGATGAACTCCGGCTGGGGCGTCCGCACGATGTCCGACGGCGCCCGGGGGTTCAACCCGATCGGCTACCACACCGGCACGGTGTGGCCGCACGACAACAGCCTGGTCGTGGCGGGGCTCGTCCGGTACGGCTACCGCCAGTACGCCAACCGCATCGCCGTCTCGATGCTGACGGCGGCCCGCCACTTCGAGTACCGGCTGCCGGAGGTGTTCGCCGGCTACACACGCGAGATGACGCCGTTCCCCGTGGCCTATCCGACGGCGTGCTCGCCGCAGGCGTGGGCGACCGGAGCGCCGGTCATGTTCCTCACGTCCATGCTCGGCCTGCGCCCCGATCCGCAGACGGGGCGCCTGCACGCCGACGCGGTGCTCCCGGAGGCCTGCCAGCGCCTCGAGCTGCGCGGTGTCCCCGCTCTCGGCCGCCGGTTCGACATCACCGTGCGGGGCGGCCACGCCGAGGTGCGCGAAAGCGCGTAGCGCCGGCTCACCGGTTCCGGGGAGGGCCGACCACCGCGCGCGTGAGGCACGGGCGGTCGGAGCGCCCGATCACATGTCTGCGGGCCGTACCACCAGCCGCCGGTGGTGCGGCCCGTTTGGCGCCGGCCGTCAGGCGGAGGCGCCGGCCGTCGCCAGCGCTGCGTCGACCTCGTCCGGGTCGGGTGCGACCGAGATCGTCTCGACCGACGGCTCGACGGCATCGATCGTCTTCAACCCGTCACCGGTGATGTAGAGGACGACCGTCTCGCCGGCGCCGATCTCGCCACGCTCGGCGAGGCGCGCAAGCACCGCCGTCGTGACCCCGCCCGCCGTCTCCGTGAAGATGCCGGTCGTGCGGGCCAGCAGGCGGATGCCCTCGACGATCTCGTCGTCCGGTACCGCCTCGATCGACCCGCCGGTGCGCCGCGCGACGTCGAGCGCGTAGACGCCGTCCGCGGGGCTGCCGATCGCCAGCGACTTCGCGATGCCGGTCGGCTTGACGGGGATCACCTCGTCGGCACCGGCGGCGAAGGCGGTCGCGACAGGCGCGCATCCCGCCCCCTGCGACCCGTGCATGGCGGGCGCGGGGCCCGCAGGGAGCAGCCCGGCGGCGCGTCCCTCCTCGAACCCCTGCAGGATCTTCGTGTAGAGCGATCCGGATGCGATCGGCGCGACGACCCTGTCGGGCACGCGCCAGCCGAGCTGCTCCGCCGTCTCCAGGGCGATGGTCTTCGACCCCTCCGCGTAGTACGCGCGCATGTTCACGTTGACGAACGCCCAGGGCCGGTCATAGCTGAGCTCGGAGCAGAGGCGGTTCACGTCGTCGTACGTGCCGTCGACGGCGAACACGGTGGCGCCGTACGCCGCCGCGGCGATGATCTTCTCCCGCTCGAGGTCACCCGGCACGAAGATGTACGTCGGCAGGCCGAGCGCCGCTCCCGCCGCGGCCGTGGCGCCGGCCAGGTTGCCCGTCGAGGCACAGGCGAGCGCCTCGAACCCGAGTTCGACCGACTTCGCGGCCGCGACGGCCACGACCCGGTCCTTGAACGAGTGCGTGGGGTTCGACGTCTCGGTCTTGACGTACAGCCGGCACGAAAGCCCCAGCTCGGCGGCCAGGCGATCGGCAGGGATCAGCGGCGAGTTGCCAACGGGCAGACCGCGTGCCGGCGTGTCGACCGGCAGGAAGGCGGACCAGCGCCAGAGCGTCGCGGGGCCCTCGGCGATCTGCTCGCGCGTGACTCCGGCCGCGATGGCGGCGCGGTCGTAGGCCGCCTCGAGCGGGCCGAAGCAGCGGTCGCAGGCGAAACGCGCGTCGAGCGGGTGCTCGGCCCCACAGCCCTTACAGACCAGATGCGTTGCGTACATGTCAGTCTCCCGGAATGGGCCGAGCGATCGGCCGGTTCACATCTTTCGAGGCGGTCGCCTCGCCGGACGTGGCACCGTTCCCGCTGTCGCGGTGCGGTTGCCGAGGCTTCACAGGGCCGGTCCCTCCGCCTCTCTGGATGCGTTGCCGGGAAACCCCGACGTCTGCTGGTTCAGTGGCCACATCGTAGTGAACGCCGCGCGGGGTGGTCAACGCGGAACCGCCGGGGGACGAGCGCTACCGTTCACCACAGGTGGAACCGCTGCTGGAGTATGGCCTTCCGGCGATCGCGATCGCCGCCCTCCCCGCCTCGGTGCTGTGGGCGCGCACCGTGCAGCGCCGCCGCGAGTCGGCCGAGTGGCGGGTCGCGATCCGCTCGACGCCGCACGGCGCGGTCGTCGAGCTGGTCCGCCCGGGTGAGCACAGCCAGCGGATCGCCCGCCTCGATCCCGCCGACGAGGACTTCTCGACGAAGCTCGAGGACGCGCGCCATGCGGCGCTCGAGCGCGCCGTCGCGCTGAACGTTGCCCGGCGCGGCCTCGACCGCTGACCCTTAGGCCGCGACCTCTTCGCGCTCGCGCGCGACGGTCACGCCGATCAGCGACGCCAGCCGCGCGTCGCCCTGCTCGTCGGCCCAGGCACCGAAGGTCTGATCCGCCCGGCGCTCGCCCTTGTAGGCGCGGACGATCCGCTCGACCGCGAAGCGGGCGTCGGTGGCCGGGATCGCCTTCGATGCGATCCGCCGGCCGAAGGTCGCCCCCTCGCCCAGCCGCCCGCCGATGTGCAGGATGAAGCCCTGCACCCGCTCCCCGTCGGCCGTCTTCGTGATCCCGCCCTGCAGCCCGATGTCGGCGATCTGGTACTGCGCGCAGGCGTTCGGGCAGCCGTTCAGGTTGATCCGGATCGAGCCGTCGAGGTCGCCGATCCGCCGCTCGAGGTGCTCGATCAGCTCGGCCGCCCGCTCCTTGGTCTCAACGATCGCCAGCTTGCAGAACTCCATGCCGGTGCACGAGATGATGCCGCGCCGAAACGCCGACGCCTCGGTCGGCAGGCCGAGGTCGCCGAGCTCCGCCGCCACCGTCTCCACGTGCTCGTCCGGCACGCCCACCACGATGATGTTCTGCCGGTTGGTGCACCGCAGCTCGCCGGCCCCGTAGCGGTCGGCGATGTCGGCGACGCCGATCATCTGGTCGGCGGTGAAGCGGCCGCGAAGCGTCGTGCCGCCGACGTAGTAGAGCCCGTGCTGTACCTGCGGGTGGATCCCGAGGTGGTCGCGGTGCGGGTCGATCGGGTCGCCGGGGACGACCGACGTCTCCAGCTCGCGGCCCAGCTTCCGCTCGACCTCCGCGCGGAGCTTCTCCACGCCCCACTCGTCGACCAGGAACTTGATCCGGGCGCGCGTGCGCTTGGTGCGCTTTCCCTCGTCGCGGAAGATCTCGGTGATCACCCGGCAGACGTCGACCGCCTCGTCGGGGGGGACGAAGACGTCCAGCCGGCGGCCCATCTTGGCCGATGCGCCGAGCCCGCCGCCAACCCATACGTCGTAGCCGATGACGCCGTCCTTGTCGACCGCGATCAGGCCGATGTCGTTGATCTCGTGCTGCGCGCACCGGTGCACGCACGCGGACACCGAGACCTTGAACTTGCGCGGAAGGTTCGAGAAGTCGCGGTTACCGACGAAGGTACGCTCGAGCTCGGCGACCAGGGGGCGGGAATCGATCAGCTCGTGGCCGTCGACTCCGGCCAGGGGGCATCCGACCACGTTGCGCCAGACGTCCCCGCACGCCTGCGTGAACGACAGCCCGACGGCGTTCAGCTCGTCGAGGACGACGGGCATGTCCTCGATCGCGAGATTGTGCAGCTGGATGTTCTGGCGGGTGGTGATGTCGCCCATGCTGCGCCCGTACCGCTCGGCCAGCGAGCCGACGGTGCGAAGCTGCTCGGCGGTGACGATCCCGTTCGGGAACTTGACCCGGAGCATGAACAGCCCGTCCGTCTCCTCCGACGGGCCAGGATCTCCGCTCTCGGCCGACTCCGCCGCGCGCTGCGTGTAGATCCCGTACCACCGAAACAGCGCGAGATCGTCCGGCTCGATCGCCTCGAACCCGAGGTCGGCGTACCGGTAGATGTCGGCAAGCACGTCGAGGCCGTCCTTGCGGGCCTTGATGTGCTCGATCTCGGGAAGCTTGACGGCGGTGTCGGTCATGGCACCTCTCCAGGGGCGACGGCACGGACGTGCACCGCACCGTAGCTGGTTTGGATCCAAACTTCAAATCATCGGATACATTGGCGGCAGGGCCCGAGGCGGGCAGCGGCCTGTACGATCTTCGCGTGCCGGACCGCCACTCCAGCCTCAGCCGCGCGGACGACCTCGCCCACGAGCTGCAGGTCGAGATCGTCACCGGCCGCATAGCCCTCGGGACGCGGCTGCGCCAGGAGGATTTGGCCGCCCGCTACGGCGTGAGCCGCACACCCATCCGCGAGGCGTTGCGCCAGCTGCAGGCGATCGGGCTGGTCGAGCAGCTCGGCCACCGCGGCGCGCTGGTGCGATCGTTCTCACCCGACGAGTGCCGCAACATCTTCCTCGTGCGAGCGGAGCTGGAGGGCCTGGCCGCCGAGCGTGCCGCTGGCAGGCTGACCACCTACGACAATGCCGATCTCGAGACCGCACAGGCCCTGCTCCGCGCCGGCGGCGACCGCCACGAGCAGCTGCCGGCCTCCGACGAGCCGGGCCGGATGATCGCCCTCGAGCAGTGCTCGCAGGCGAACGAGCTGTACCACAACGTGATCCTCGCGGCTGCGAACTGCCCGCCCCTGCGCGACACGGTGCAGGGGCTCACCAACCGGGTGCCCCGCAGCCTGGCGTGGCACACGTTCGCGGCAGACCCGGGCATCGTCCCGCGAAGCGCCGCCGATCATGACCGCATCACCGAGGCGCTGAACGCGCCCGATGCACGACGGGCCCGAAAGCTGCTGCAATCACACGTCCTCGATACCGGCGAGACGCTCGCGCGCTGGCTCGAGCGTCAGGCGCGCTGAGCGGTCAGCCGACGCGGCGGGCGCCGACGTAGTTGTCGCTGTACCAGCCGCTGAGCGAGCTGATCTGCACGACGGTGCCCGTGTGCGGCGCGTGGATGAACGAGCCGCCGCCGACGTAGATGCCGACGTGCCCCAGCCCGTCGAAGAAGACGAGGTCGCCCGGCTCGAGGGCGTCGCGCGGCACGGGGCTGCCCATGCCGTACTGCGCCGCGGCGTTGTGCGGCAGCGAGACGCCGAGCTGCGCATACACGTACATCGTCAGACCCGAGCAGTCGAAGCCCGAAGGCGATGCACCGCCCCAGACGTACGGCACGCCGAGGTACTGCTCGGCGATGGCGACCGCCTGCCCGCCGAGAGTGCTCGACGGGGGCACCGGGATCGTCCCGCCGCCGCCACCCGACGACGCGGCGGCCGCGGTGGCCGCGGCCTGCGCCCGCTGCTGCTGCAGGTCGATCAGATGCTGGATGTCGGCGCCGATCCTGGCCTTCCGCGCCTGCAGGGCATGCAGCCCGGCTTCGACGCGCTGCTTCTCATGCGCCTGCGCCGCCTGGTCTGCCGCAAGCTGCGCAGTCTGCTCCTTCAGCTGTGCCGTGCGCTTCGCGATCAGCGCCTTGGTGCGGCTGATCTCGCGAATCAAATCGCCGTTGGCGTTGTTCTCGCGCTGCACCGCCTGGACATGGTCGACAAGGTCGCTGAAGGAATGCGCCGCGAGCAGGTAGGAGAGGACGTCGCTTCCGGAGGTCTTGTACGTGGTGGTCAGGCTCTGGGCCAGCGCCTGCTCGGCCCTGGCGAGGTTGTGCCTGGCGACGCTCAGCACGATCCGGTTGTCGCGCAGCTGGTGCCGCGTGTCCAGGTAGTGCTGGTGGATCGCGTTGTACTTCTCGATCTGCTTCTCGAGCGCGGCCTCCTGGCTCATGATCTCGTTCTCGACGCGCTGGGCCTCGGCCCGCTTGGCGGAGAGCGTGGAGGCGGCGCCGGCCTGGGTCGCCGTCGCCATCATTGCGACGGCGGCGAGGACGAGAGCCAGGATGGACGCCCGGGTTGCGCGCGCACCCCCGTCGCGCGCATGGCCACGAACATACATGGCCAGCAACCTACCAGAGCAGCCAGACGGCGGGCGCTGCACACCGAATGTTTACGATTCGGGGCAGCAACGCAGAATCCTTGCGATATCGCCCCCACCCGAAGGGATGAAACCACCATGAAGCTCCGTCACACGGCCGCACTCGTGCTGCTGCCCGCCGTCCTGCTCGCCGCCGGGTGCGGCGGCGGCTCGTCCAACGACACGAGCGCGAGCACCCCAGCCGCCTCGACGCCGGCGGCCGGCGGCACCAGCCAGACCATCGACATCCCGATCTCCGACTCCGCCTTCTCGTTCACCAAGACGTCGGTGACCGCGCCCGCGGGAACCGTCACCCTCAAGGCGACGAACCCCCAGTCGGTTGCCCATGACATCTCGATCAAGGGGAACGGCGTCGACGTGAAGGGCAGCGAGGTCAGCAGCGGCGGCACGTCGACCGTGACGGCCAACCTGAAGCCGGGCACCTACGAGTTCTACTGCTCCGTGCCGGGACACGAGCAGGCCGGCATGAAGGGCACGCTCACGGTCTCGTGACCCGCGCCCTCAGCGCGCCGTGATCCCGCCCCCGCCGGACTCGCGCATCAGCCGCTGGGCGAGGTAGACCGGGATCGCCGTCAGGACGATCACGAAGACCGCGACCGCGTTGACCTCCTGTGCGGTGGTGGGCAGACGGAACTGGTTGTAGATCCACAGCGGCAGCGTCTCCTGGGCGCCGGCGGTGAAGTTCGTGACCACGATCTCGTCGAACGAGAGCGCGAATGCGAGCAGCCCGCCGGCGACCAGGGCCGTCGCCAAGTTAGGCAACGTCACGTGCCGGAACGTCTGCCAGCCGTCCGCGCCCAGGTCCATAGAGGCCTCCTCGAACGAGCCCGACGACCGGCGCAGCCGGGCGACGGAGTTGTTGTAGACGACGACGATGCAGAACGTGGCATGCCCCGCGACGATCGTCCACAGCGACGGCGTCAGCGAGAAGTACTTGATCGCCGAGAGCAGCGAGAGACCCGTGACGATGCCCGGCAGGGCGATCGGCAGCACCAGCAGCAGCGACAGCGAGTTCTTGCCGAAAAAGCTGAAACGCGACAGTGCGAAGGCTGCCGCCGTGCCGAGCACCAGGGCGATCGCCGTCGCGCCCAGCCCCACCTTGAACGACGTGATCAGCGCCTCCCGCGCGCGGTCGTCGTGCATCGCCAGCGACCACCAGTGGGTCGAGTAGTTCTTGATCGGCCACGTGGGAATGCGCGACGCATTGAACGACGCCATCAGGATCACCGCCAGCGGCACGTAGAGGAACGCCATGACCAGCCCGGCGAAGATGCGAAGGCCGATGCGGACGCCCCGGGGCTCCATCAGATCGCCGTCCCGCCGGTCACAGTGCTTCGAACGCTCCCAGCCGCTTGACCAGCAGCAGGTAGACGGTGATCACGACCACGGGGATGACCGCAATGGCCGCGGCGAGCGGCAGGTCGTTCGCCACGCCCTGGTACCGGAAGATCAGGCTGCCGATGAAATCCGTCTTGTTGCCCCCGACCAGGTCCACCATGATGTAGTCCCCGAGGGTCAGCGAGAACGTGAAGATCGAGCCGGCCGCCACACCGGGCAGTGCGAGCGGCACGATCACGCTTCGCAACGTCCGCCACGCGCGGCCGCCCAGATCGCCGGACGCCTCCACGAGCGAGTTGGGGATGCGCTCGAGCGCCGCGTAGATCGGCAGCACCATGTACGGCAGCCAGATGTAGCTGAACGCGAGCCACATGGCGATCTGTGAGAACGCGATGTGCACCGGGCCCAGGTCGACCTTCGCGAGCGCCCAGTTGATGGTGCCGCTGTCGCCCGTCATCAGCCGCCAGGTGTAGGCCTTGATCAGGTAGCTCGACCACAGTGGCATGAGCACGCCGACGAACAGGAGCGACCGCGTGCGCCGCGACGCGATCCGCACCATGTAGTACGCCAGCGGGAACGCGAGCACCATGTCGGTGACGGTGACCAGCAGGGCCATCTGCACGGTGTCGCGCGTCACCTTGTGCACGGTCGCGTCGTGGCGGACGTACTGGAGGTTGTCCCACGTGAAGGTGTGCAGGACCTTGCCGCTGAGCACGTCCTGCTGCCAGACCGCGGTGGCGAGCAGCACCGCCAGCGCCGCCAGGTAGACGACGACCATCCAGCCGATCGGCGGCAGCAGCAGCGAGACCAGCTTCAGCCAGCGCCGGCGGTAGAAGAACGCCGACACGCGGCGGCGAGCCGAGACGGGTGCAGAAGCTGTCGTGGTTGCCATGCGAAGAGCGCCCCGGGGGCCGCGCGGCCCCCGGGGCTTGAGCGATCAGGAGTTCTTGATCGTCGTCCAGGCCAGCGCCCACTGTGAGTAGTCGACGCAGGCGTTGCCTCGGTTGTCACCGCAGTCCTGCAGCGGCGTCTTCCAGAAGGCGATGTTCTTGAAGTAGTTCTGATCCGTGACGTGGTAGTCGGTGCAGTAGTTCTTGACTTCCTTGTCGAGGATCGTGCAGGCCTGCGGGTTGGCCGGCGCCGAGCCGAACGTGTAGGCGGTCTTCGCCTGCACCTCGGGCGTCGTCGCGTACGCCATCCACTTCAGCATGCAGTTGGGGTGCGCGGCCTTCGAGTACATCATCCACGTGTCCGCCCACCCGGTGGCGCCCTCCTTCGGCAGCACGGCGTCGACGTGCACGCCCGATCCCTTCAGCGTGTTCACCTGGTAGGGCCACGTGGGACCGATCACGATGCTGCCCTGCGTGAAGTCCTGGATCTGCGAGGTGTAGCTCGACCAGTAGTTGCCGATCTGCTGGTGCTGCTTCTTGAGCAGCTCGACGGCCGCGTCGAACTGCGGCTGGGTCAGCTCGTACGGATCCGTGATGTTGAGATCCGGCTGCGCCGACCTGAGATACACCGCGGCGTCCGCGATGTAGATGGGGCTGTCGTAGGCGTCGACCTTGCCCTTGTAGCTGGTTCCGTCGAAGATCGGCGCCCAGCTGTCGGGGGCCTGGGTGACGTCATCCGTGTTGTACATCAGCACGTTCGCCCCCCACTCGTACGACACGCCGTAGTGCACGCCGTCCACCGTGTTGTGCGGCGGGCTCTGGAGCTGCGGGCTGATGTCCCCGAAGTCGGGGATGAGGTCGGGGTTGATGGGCGAGGCGAGGCCCGCCGCGATCAGCCGGTTGCTTGCGTCTCCGGACGCCGAGACGCCGTCGTAGTGCCCCCCCTGCATGAGCTGGAACATCTCGTCCGACGTCTGGCCGTACTTCACGGTGACCTGGCAGTTGGTCTGCTTCTCGAACGGCTTCACCACGTTGTCCTCGGTGTAGCCCTGCCACGCGATCAGGTTCAGCTTGCCCTCGGTCGGGCCGATCGACGTCGGCAGCTTCGGCCCGTTCGAGCCGGAGCCCCCGCCGCCGGAGCTGTCGCTGGACGAGCTCGATCCACAGCCCGCCGCCACGGCCATTGCCGCGACCAGCAGCGTGGCCAGCGCGAAACGCACCCTCATACTGTGACCTCCTGGTTATGCCGTTCCCGTTCACCCTCGAGCGGGCGGTTGTATTGCCTGCCCCACACCAGCCGGACCGCCCGCCCCTTGGCGGCGAGCGCCTCCATCGACGACGTGGTCAGGTTCTGCTGCACGACGACGAGCTCGCCGCCCTGCTCCAGCGACACGATGTAGCGCGTCGTGATGCCGAGGTAGACAACGTCGCGGATGGTGCCGTCGGCGGAGCACTCCTCCGCGCTGACCGGCGCTCCCGGCGGCTCGATCCGGATCTTCTCCGGCCGCACGGTGAAGCGGCCGCTGGAGCCCGTGACGGCCTGCGCGGACTCGCCCTCGAGCAGGTTGGACGTGCCCACGAACCCGGCGATGAACGCGCTGGCAGGATGCTCGTACACCTCGGCCGGCGTGCCGGTCTGTTCGATGCGGCCCTGGTTGAACACCGCGATGCGGTCGCTCATGGTCAGCGCCTCGTCCTGGTCGTGCGTCACGAAGATGAACGTGATGCGGACGTCCCGCTGGATCGCCTTCAGCTCGATCTGCATCTCCTCGCGCAGCTTCAGGTCGAGCGCTCCCAGCGGCTCGTCCAGCAGCAGCACGCGCGGCCGGTTGACGAGCGCGCGCGCGAGTGCGACTCGCTGGCGCTGGCCACCCGACAGCTGCGAGGGCTTGCGCTTCTCGAACCCCTCGAGGCGCACGAGCCCGAGCGCCTCGGCGGCCCGCTCGCGGCGCTCCGACCGCCGTACGCCCTTCACCATCAGCCCGTAGGCGACGTTGTCCCCCACGCTCATGTGCGGGAACAGCGCGTAGTCCTGGAATACCGTGTTGACGTCTCGCTCGTACGGCGGCAGCCGCGAGACGTCCTGGCCGTGGAGCAGCACGGTGCCCTCGGTCGGCAGCTCGAAGCCCGCGATCATCCGCAGCGTGGTCGTCTTGCCCGAGCCGGACGGGCCGAGCAGCGTGAAGAACTCGCCGTCGGCCACGTCGAGATCGACGCCGGCGACCGCGTCCACCTGACCGTATCGCTTGCGCACGCCGCGCAGGCTGACCGCGGGCGGCTCAGGCTGCGGCTGCTGCAAGCGACTCCTCGAGGCGGTCGAGACCAAGGCTGAGATCCTCGTCGGTGGCCGTGATCGGCACCAGGATCCGCAGCACGTTGTCGTAGATGCCGGTCTTCAGCAGGAGCAGGCCGCGCTCGAGCGCGCCGGCCACCGCGGCAGCGGCGACGTCCGCCGCCGGCTCACGCGTCTCCCGGTCGGTGACGAGCTCGATCGCCGCCATCGGGCCGATGCCGCGCACCTCGCCGATCACGGCATGGCGCTCGGCCATCGCGTTCAGCCGGGCCATGATCTCCTCGCCGAACGCGCTGGCGTGCGCCAGGAACTCCGTGTCTGCGATCGCAGCGATGCTCTCGATCGCGGCGGCACAGGCGACGGGATTGCCGCCGTACGTCGAGCCAAGGCCGCCCGGATGCACGGAGTCGATCATCTCCGCGCGCCCGACGACGCCGGCGAGCGGCATGCCGGCCGCAAGCGACTTGCCGACCGTCATCATGTCCGGCACGACACCCGAGTGCTCGATGCCCCACAGCGTGCCGGTACGGCCCATGCCGGACTGGATCTCATCGTCGATGTAGACGATGCCGTACGTCTGGCAGAGCTCGTACACGCCCTGGATGAACTCGGGCGGCATCACCGTGAACCCGCCCTCGCCCTGCACGGGCTCGAGGATGACGCAAGCGACGGACTCCGGGTCGACGTGGGCCTTGAACGTGAACTCGAGACCCTTCAGCGCGTCCTTCGTGGTCACGCCGCGGTAGGGGTACGGCGCCGGAGCGCGGTAGACCTCGGGTGCGAACGGCCCCATGCCGCGCTTGTAGACCAGCTTCGACGTGAGCGTCATCGTCAGCAGCGTGCGGCCGTGGAAGCCGCGGTCGAAGGTGATCACCGCGTCCCGGCCGGTGTGGTAGCGGGCGATCTTGACCGCGTTCTCGACCGCCTCTGCGCCGGAGTTGATCAGCACCGCTTTCTTCGCATGCGTGCCGGGGGCGTGCTCGCACAGCAGGCGCGCCACCTCCAAATAGGGCTCGTACGCGGCGACCGGGAAGCACGAGTGGAGCATCGTCTCCGCCTGGCGCTTGATCGCGTCGACCACCGCGTCGGGAGTGTGGCCGAGGTTCAGCACGCCGATGCCGCCGGCGAAGTCGATGTACTCCTTGCCGTCCACGTCGGTCAGCCGCGCCCCGTGCGCATGGTCGGCGACGATCGGGGCCAGCGACACGCCCCGCGCCACGTACTGGTCGCGCTTGGCCATCAGCTCTTGGGTCTTGGTTCCGGTCGCGTGCACTGCCATGAGGGGCCCCCGTCTGGTCGGTCTTTGCGCCAGCGAGTATAAGGCGGCAGGGGTTCCTCCTGCATGTGCTCCTGATAGCATTGGCCAGTCTGTCCAACCGCGCACAGAAGGATCACGTATGACCAGCAACGGCTCGGGGCCCTCGCTGTCCAACGACACGCTGCAGGAGCTCGCCAAGCGGCACCTGATGATGCACTTCACGCGGCACTCGACGTACCGCACGGAGGACGTGCCGATCATCAGCCACGGTGAGGGCTGCTGGCTGTACGACACGAACGGCAAGAAGTACTTCGACGGTCTCGCCGGCCTCTTCTGCACCCAGATCGGCTACAGCTTCGGGGCGGAGCTGGGCGAGGCCGCGGCGAAGCAGATGGCCGAGCTGCCCTTCTACACGAACTGGAGCTACGCCCACCCCCGCGCCATCGAGCTCGCCGCGAAGGTCGCAGAGCTGGCGCCCGGCGACCTCAACCGCGCGCTGTTCGTGAGCGGCGGATCCGAGGCGAACGAGGCCATCATCAAGATCGTCCGCCAGTACCACCAGCTGCACGGGCATCACCACCGCTACAAGATGATCGCGCGCCGCATCGCCTACCACGGCACCACGCTGGGGGCGCTCTCGCTGACCGGCATCTACCCGCTGAAGACGCCGTTCGAGCCGCTCATGCCGGGCGTCCGCCACGTCTCGAACACCAACCGCTACCGCCGCCCAGAGGGCGAGACGGAGGCGGAGTTCACGCAGTTCCTGCTCGACGAGCTGCGCGGCCTGATCGAGCACGAGGGCCCTGAGTCCGTCGGCGCCGTGTTCATGGAGCCCGTGCAGAACGCCGGCGGCACGTTCACGCCGCCCGAAGGCTACTTCCAGGGCGTGCGCCAGATCTGCGACGAGTACGGCGTCCTGCTGGTCGCCGACGAGGTGATCTGCGGGTTCGGCCGGCTGGGCGAATGGTTCGGCTCCACGCGGTACGACATCCGCCCCGACATCGTCACGTTCGCCAAGGGCATCGGGTCGGCGCACGTGCCGCTCGGAGGCGTGCTGATGACCGATCGTGTCGCTGCGCCGTTCCTCGAGGGCACCACGCTGCTGAACCACGGCATCACCTATGGCGGCCACCCCGTCGCCACGGCGGTCGGACTCAAGAACCTCGAGGTGATGGAGCGCGAGGACGTGCTCGGGAACGTGCGTCGCAACGAGCCGTACTTCCAGGAGATGCTGGACAAGCTGGCCGAGAAGCCGATCGTCGGCGATGTCCGCGGCGCCGGCTACTTCCACTCGATCGAACTGGTCAAGGACAAGGACTCGAAGGAGACGTTCTCGGACGAGGAGTCCGAGCACTTGCTCCGCGGCTTCCTCTCCGGGCGGCTGTTCGACGCCGGGCTGATCTGCCGTGCGGACGACCGCGGCGACCCGGTGATCCAGCTGTCGCCGCCGCTCGTCGCGACGCGCGAGGACCTCGACTTCATCCACGACGTGCTCGACACGGTGCTGGACGACGCGTGGAACGAGATGCAGCGGCGGCCCAGCCCGCGCGAGCACCACGAGGTGCTTCCCGGCGCACGCCAGGTGGTCGGCGAGTAGCGCGACCGGCGAGGGGCGCGATGCTCACCGTCGCACAGGTGCTGGCGCTCGACCCGCTCGAGCTGCGGCTGGCAGGCGGCGGCGCCGGCCTGGGCCGGCACGTCCGCTGGGCGCATATCAGCGAGCTGGACGATCCGACTCCGTGGCTGCGGGGCGGTGAGCTGCTGCTGACGACCGGCCGGCCGCTGACCACGCGGCCCGACGCGTTCGTGGAGCGACTGGCCTCGCACGGTCTGGCCGGGCTCTGCCTCGGCCTCGGCTTCGGTATCGACGAGATGCCGGCGGAGGCGGCCGGCGCGGCCGACCGGCTCGGCTTTCCGGTGATGACGACCCCCTACCACGTCCCGTTCATCGCGATCACCGAGGCCGTGTTCCGGGCGCAGGCCGATGCGCGGGTGCAGGCGCTCGAGCGCCTCACGGCGCTCATGCTCGACGGCCGCGACCTCGAGTCGATGCTGGCCGAGATGGGCCGGCTGTCGGACGCGGCGCTCTGCCTCCGTGAGCCGTCGGGCCGCGTGCTCGCCCGCACCAGCGATATGGAGGACGCCGGCGCCGGGGCACAGGTGCTGCCCGTCGTCACCGGCAGCGTGGTCGAGGCGGAACTGGTCGCCCGTCCCGGCGACAGGTGCGATCCCCAGCTGCTGCACCATCTGCAGACCGTGCTGGCCGTCGAGCTGCTCAAGCGGCGGGCCGTGTCCGACGCGGAGCGGCGGCTCTCGGCCGATCTGGTCGATTCGATCCTGGCCGGCGAGGTCAGCTCGTCGGAGCTCCGCCGCAAGGCCGGGGCATTCGGCCTCGAGGGCGAGCAGCCGATGGCGTTCGCACTCCTGCGCCCCGCCGAGCGCGGCACGAGGGCGCTGGCCGCCCTGGCCGCGCGGGCCGAAGAGGCGGGGCCGTGCGTCGTGCGCGACGGCGGCGTGGCCGTCCTCATCGAGGCAGCCGACGACGAGCGTGCGGAGCTGCGCGCGCGTGAGCTGCTTGCCGAGACCGGCGCGGGCAGCGGCGGGGTCGGCCGCGTGCGCCGGGATCCCGCCGAGCTGCGGCGCAGCTACGACGAGGCGCTCTACGCGGCCGAGGCGCGACCGGCCAACGGGCACCCCACGCTGGCCACGTTCCGCGATCTGGGATCGATCCAGCTCCTGCTGTCGCTGCAGGACGAGCGGGGCGTGCAGCTCTACTGCGACTCCCTGCTCGGCCCCCTCATCGCCCACGACGCGGCGCACGGTTCGGCACTGGTCGAGTCGCTCCGCGCGTACATCGAGGCGAACGGCCGCTGGGCGGAGGCGGCCGCGGCGCTGTCGGTGCACCGACACACGCTCCGCTACCGGATGCGCAAGATCTCCGAGCTGACCGGCCGCGACCTCGGCGATGCGGGCGACCGCCTGGAGCTGTGGCTCGCCCTGCGCGCGGACCAGCTCCGCACCCCGCCCCTCGCGCCCTCGCCGCTGGAGCACGTGTGAGCACCGTCGCGGTCGTCGGAGCCGCCGGCATCATCGGCCCGGCCATCGTCGCGACCCTGGCGGAGCACGAGGCGGTCGAGGAGATCCGCTGCCTCGACATGAACGCCGAGGGAGCCCGCGCCGTGGCCGCGCAGCACGGTGGCGGGAAGGCGACCGGCGCGGCACTCGACATCACGGACATCGAGGCGGCCGGGCAGGCGATCTCCGGCTCCGCCGTGCTCCTGAACACCGCCGCCTACCGGGTCAACCTCGCGGCGATGGAGGTCGCGCTCGCAGCGGGAGCGCACTACCTCGACCTGGGCGGCCTCTACCACGTGACCCGCGAGCAGGTGAAGCTCGACCTCCGCTTCCGGGAGGCCGGGCTGGTCGCCGTGCTCGGCATGGGCTCGACCCCCGGCAAGACCAACGTCATGGCTGCGCACGCGGTGTCGCGGCTGGGCGGTCGCATCGACCGGATCGTCGTGGCGGCCGCCGGACGCGACCCCAGCCCGCCCGCCGGCCCGCTGGTCGCCCCGTATGCGGTCGAGACGATCCTCGACGAGCTCTCCATGCCGACGCCGCTGATCCGCGACGGCGCTCCGGTGCTCCTCCCTCCGCTCACCGAGGCGGGCACGGTGGAGTTCGGTGAGCCGGTCGGCCCGGCGCCGACGATCTACACGATCCACTCCGAGCAGGCGACCTTCGCCGACAGCTTCGGCGCGAGCGACGTCAGCTTCCAGCTGTCGCTGAACCCGCTGTTCCTCGACAAGATCCGGCTGCTGACGGATATCGGCCTGGCTGGGACCGACCCCGTGGACGTGCGGGGCGTGCCCGTCGTTCCCCGGCACGTGCTGCTCGCGCTGATCGCCCGGCTGCCGAAGGCGTCGCCGTCGCGGGAGGCGTTCGGCATCCACCGAGTCGAGGTCTACGGCGAGAACGGCACGGCCGTTACGGAGTGCATCACGCGATCGGTCGACCGGATGGCGTTCGGGGGTGGCGTGCTCTCGACGGCCTGCCCCCCGGCCGTGGTGGCGGACATGATCTGCCGCGGCGAGATCGAGCGCCGGGGCGTCTTTCCCTCGGAGCAGATCGTGCCCTTCCACGCGCTGTTCGATCGCCTCGAGCGGTACGGCGTGTCGGTGCGGGACGCGTAGCCCCACGAGGGCTGAGGCCAGACCCTCCGTCGAGACGGGGTCAAGCCTCAGGCTGACCCGGGTTGCGGCGCGACGCACGCAACCGGGGTCAGGCTGAAGCCAGGCCCTGAGACATGTCAGTCGAGCAGCTTCTTGACGCCGTCGAGCTTCTTGCGCAGCTCGGCAACCTCGCCGGCCTGCGTCTTCATCGCGTCGGCCAGTGCCTGGACGTTCTGCACGAGCGCCGTCGCGAGCCTGTCGATGTCGCCACCGCCGCCCGAGCGCGCTCGGCCACGCCGGGGGCTCGACGCGGCGGCCGGCCGCCGGGCCGGGCGGCCACGGGTCTTGCGGGGGCGCAGCGTGCCGCCCGCTCGCTTGCGGGCCACCCTGTAGTAGTTCGCGGCAACCGTACCCGCACGGCGGCCGGAGTCGGCGGAGATCTTTGCGAAGGCCTCGGTTCGGTTCATACCGTCCGCAACGAGCTTCTCGACCTGGTCGAAGATCTGTTCACCGATCTCACCTGAGCGCGGCATATCTCACCTCACTATCCGGGATGGGGGAGCGAGACTGTAGCGCAAACCTATATGACAATGCGCTTACAGCGAACCGCGTCTATAGAGACGAATCAGCGCGTTCGTCGAAGCATCGTGTGTCAAATCCGGCTCGTCATCGCTTGCAATTTCGGAAGCTATGCGTTTCGCAAGCACCTTGCCCAGTTCCACGCCCCACTGGTCGAAGGAGTTGATATCCCAGATGACACCTTGCGTGAACACGGTGTGTTCGTATAGCGCAACGAGGTTCCCGAGCACCGCGGGGGTCAGGCGCTCCGCGATGATGGTGCTGCTGGGCCGGTTCCCCTCGAACACCCTGTGCGGGACAAGGCGATCGTCGGTTCCTTCAGCGCGCACCTCCTGCGCAGTCTTGCCGAAGGCGAGCGCCTCGGTCTGCGCGAACACGTTTGCCGTCAGCAGGTCGTGATGCGTGCCGAGCGGGTTGAGCGTGTGCAGGAAGCCGATGAAGTCGCACGGGATCAGCTTCGTGCCCTGGTGGATCAGCTGGTAAAAGGAGTGCTGGCCGTTCGTCCCCGGCTCGCCCCAGTAGACCGCGCCGGTCTGGTAGTCGACGGTCGCACCGGCCAGCGTGACGTGCTTGCCGTTGCTCTCCATCGTCAGCTGCTGGAGATACGCGGGAAAGCGCTTGAGGTACTGGTCGTAGGGCAGCACCGCCACCGTCTGCGCGTCGAAGAAGTCGCCGTACCACACCGCGAGCAGCCCCATCAGAACCGGCAGGTTCTGCCGGAACGGCGCGGTGCGGAAGTGGACGTCCATCTCGTGGAAGCCGTCGAGCAGCTCGCGATAACGGTCGGGGCCGATCGCGATTATCGTCGAGAGCCCGATCGCGGAGTCCATCGAATAGCGGCCGCCCACCCAGTCCCAGAACCCGAACATCGCCTCGGTGTCGATCCCGAACGCCCGCACCTCCTCCGTGGCGGTGGAGACGGCGACGAAGTGCCGTGCCACCGCGGCGTCGTCGTGCAGCGCCGCGAGCACCCACTCCCGGGCACTGGCGGCATTCGTCATGGTTTCCTGCGTGGTAAACGTCTTCGACGACACGATGAAGAGCGTCTCGGCGGGATCCAGATCACGCGTTGCCTCAACGAAATCGGTCCCGTCGACGTTCGATACAAATCGGACGGTCAGTGCGCGGTCGGAGTAGTGACGCAACGCCTCGTACGCCATGACCGGCCCGAGGTCCGATCCTCCAATGCCAATGTTGACGATGTTGCGTATCGGCCGCCCGGAGTATCCGCGCCACTCGCCGGAGCGGATCGCGGTCGCACATGCCGCCATCCGCCGGAGCACCTCGTGCACCTGCCTGACGACGTCCACGCCGTCCACCACGATCGACTCGTTGGCGGGCGCCCGCAGCGCGACGTGCAGAACCGACCGGTTCTCGGTCGTGTTGATCGGCTCGCCGGTGAACATCGCCTCGATCCGCCCGGGCAGGTCGCGATCCTGCGCGAGATCCACCAGCAGTCGCAGCGTCTCCTCAGTGACGCGGTGCTTGGAGATGTCGAGCAGCAGCCCGGCGGCCCGCGCCGTCATCCGCTCCGCGCGTCCCCGATCGGATGCGAACAGCTCGCGAAGGTGCAGCGGCGCGACCTCGGCATGGTGCTGGTGCAGTGCCTTCCAGGGCGTGGTCTCGCGGAGGGGCGGCGCCATCGCCCGACAACCTACACCCGATGCACGGGCGCGCCCGCAGGCCGCCACACGCCCGGCACGGGGTCCGCTCGGTTCAGACGTGGTCGAGCACGCGGTCGAGCGGCCTCGGCATGTCGGCGAGATCGAGCGCCTCGACGAGCAGCCGCGCATAGCGGATCTTGCGGGTTCCGGCGCTGCCCATGAACCGCCGCAGCTGCTCGGCCGGTGGGCGCCCGAGCCAGGCGGCCTGCTTCTGCAGCGTGCGGAACGACCGCAGCTCGCCCTGTGCGTCGACGACCCGTTCCACGGATGTGACACCGAGCGCGCGAATCAGCTCGTCCTCGAGGTCGGCCACGCAGACGTAGAACCCCAGGCGCTCCATGCCGGGGGTGTCCAGACCAGCGCCGAGGCCGGCGCGCTCCAGGCCGCGCCGGAAGTGGGCCGCCTCGCCTTCGTCGCAGAGACCGGCCAGCCGCACCTGCGATCGGCTCGGGCGGAACCGGCGCAGGAACCGGTCGATCGCCTGCGCCCCGCCGATCGGGACGATGGACACCCGCTCAGCCTCGAGATCGCGGCCACGGCGCTCGGCGAGCGCCTCGAGTGCGCGCTGGTCGCTGACGCCTTCAACCAGGACAACACCCAGGGGGTCCACTGCTCGCGAGACGGCGTCCATACGGTGCATGGTGCCTCGCTGGCGTCCCTGAGCCCCGCAGCCTCACGTTTGACTTCGCAACCTTCCCTCCCTATCCTGTGCGCACGATGCCGAGCACCGCGACCACCAAGGAGACGACTGCCCGCTCCCCGCTGAGCGGGCGTCTTGTCGGGCTCCAGTCTGCGTTCGCGATGTCGCTGCTCGGCCTCCTCCTGCTCCTCGCCCGCTAGGGCGACGGACTTCTGCTCACGCGCCGCCCGCCGGCGCACACGCACAGGAAGCCACCGGGAGAGGTGCGTCCTCACCCGATCACGCAGGAGGTCACCAGCAATGCCGACGGACACCGTTCGGATATTCGATACGACGTTGCGCGACGGCGAGCAATCTCCGGGCATCGCGCTGAACGCGGCCGAGAAGGTCGAGATCGCCCGCCAGCTCGAGCGGCTGGGCGTCGACATCATCGAAGCCGGCTTCGCCATCTCCTCCCCCGGCGAGGTCGAGGGGATCCGGGCCGTCTCCCAGGCGGTCGACTGCGTGGTCGCATCGCTCGCACGCACGAACGACGACGACATCGACGCGGCGATCGAGTCGCTCGACAGCGCGCGCAACCCGCGCATCCACACGTTCATCGCCACCTCGGACATCCACCTCGAGCACAAGCTGCGCATGACCCGCGGCCAGGTGGTCGAGGCGGCCGACCGGGCGGTGCGCCGGGCGAAGGAGTTCACCTCGGACGTCGAGTTCTCGTGCGAGGACGCGACGCGAACGGACATCGACTTCATGGCGGAGGTGGTGCGGGTGGCGATCGCCGCGGGCGCGACCACCATCAACATCCCCGACACGGTCGGCTACACGGTGCCGGAGGAGTACATCGAGATTCTCACCGCGCTGCGCGAGCGCGTGCCCGAGCTGGATGCCGTCACCCTCTCCGTCCACTGCCACAACGACCTGGGCATGGCGGTCGCGAACTCGATGGCCGGCGTGATGGCGGGCGCCCGGCAGGTCGAGTGCACGATCAACGGCATCGGCGAGCGCGCGGGCAACGCGTCGCTGGAGGAGATCGTGATGCTCCTGCGCACGCGCAAGCCGCGCTTCGCCCTGGACACGGCCGTCAACACACAGGAGATCGTGCGCACGTCGCGGATGGTGTCGCGCCTGACCGGCTACTCCGTGCAGCCGAACAAGGCGATCGTCGGCCGCAACGCCTTCGCCCACGAGGCGGGGATCCACCAGCACGGCGTGCTGGCCGACCGCCGGACGTACGAGATCATGGACGCCGAGTCCGTCGGCCTGGCCGGCTCCGACATCGTCCTGGGGAAGCACTCCGGCCGCCACGCGCTGCGCCAGGCGTTCGCGGAGCTGGGATTCGCGATCGAGGGCGACGAGCTGAAGCGCGCCTTCGAGCGGTTCAAGGAGATTGCCGACCGCAAGCAGAAGATCAGTTCGCTGGATCTGGAGGCGATCGCCTCCGACTCCCTGCGCGAGCGCGAGGACGACCACCATCTTCTCTCCCTTGCCATCGGCACGCGAACCGGCCGGCCCGCGCGGGCGGAGGTCACCGTGAGCACCGGTGACGGCGAGCGGACAGGCATCGCGGAGGGCGACGGCCCGGTCGACGCCGCATTCAAGGCGATCGACCAGGTGCTCGGAGTCACCGTCACGCTCGTCGAGTACACCATCGGCGCCGTCTCCGGCGGCGCGGACGCCCTGGGCGAGGTGCGCGTGGTGGTCGAATCGGCAGGGCGCTCGTTCTCGGCGCAGGCCGTGTCGACGGACGTCACGGAAGCGTCGGCCGAGGCGTACCTCCGGGCGTGCGCGCACGCGAAGACCGCCGCCGAACCGGAGCAGGAGCTCGCCGGAGTCTGATGAGATACCCACCCCCAGCGAAACCGAGGATCACATGAGCCCGACCACACGACCACTCCCGATCGTCGCCTGCCTGTCCGGCGACGGCATCGGCCCCGAGGTGATGGCGGAGGCGGGCCGCGTGATCGACGCCGCGTCCGAGCTGTTCGGCATCCGCATCCGGCAGGTGCACCTGCCCTTCGGCGGCGATGCGATCGACAAGCACGGCGACCCGTTCCCGGCCCACGTGCGCGCCGCCGTCAAGGCGTCGGACGCCGTGCTGCTCGGGGCGGTCGGCGGCCCTCGCTGGGACGGCGCCGTCCGCCGGCCTGAGGAGGGCCTGCTCGGGCTGCGCAAGGAGCTCGACGCCTACGCAAACCTACGTCCCGTGCGGCACCGCGACATCGACCTGATCGTCGTGCGCGAGCTGACCGGCGGCCTCTACTTCGGCAAGAAGTCGCTGGAGGAGGACGTTGCCAGCGACGAGTGCCGGTACACCCGCGAGCAGGTCGAGCGGGTGGCACGCTGGGCGTTCAAGCTCGCGCGACGGCGCGACGGCCGTGTTGTCTCGGTGGACAAGGCCAATGTGCTGTCTACCTCGAAGCTGTGGAGGCGGGTCGTCTCGGAGCTGCAGGCGGCGGAGTTCGAGGAGATCCGGCTGACGCACGAGCTGGTCGACTCGTTCGCCATGAACCTGGCGACCAAGCCGCAGGCGTACGACGTGATCCTGACCGAGAACCTCTTCGGCGACATCCTCTCGGACCTGGCGGCCGCGGTCGGCGGTGGGCTCGGGCTGGCGCCGTCCGCGTCGATCGGCAGCGAGCCGCCGGGCATCTTCGAGCCCGTCCACGGGTCGGCGCCCGACATCGCCGGACAGGGCGAGGCGAACCCGATCGCGATGATCCTCTCGGTCGGCATGATGTTCACGTACGGCCTGGGCCGGCGCGACATCGGCCGCGCCATCACGGCGGCGGTCGACCAGGTGCTGGCCGAGGGCACCGCGACCGCCGACCAGGTGTCGGGCGGCCGGGCCTACGCCACGTGGGAGGTCGGGCAGGCCGTGTGCCGGGCGCTGGCCGACCACGCCCACGGCTCCGGCGAGTTCGCCGCAAACCCCTATCGTGAGGCGGTCGCCCGTGGATAGCGAGAAACGCAGGATGACGGGCGCCGAAGCGGTGATCCGGTCGCTCGAGGCGGAGGGCGTCACCGACGTCTTCGGCCTGCCCGGGGGCGCGATCCTGCCCCTCTACGACGCCTGGGCCTCGTGCGAGCACACCATCCGCCACTACCTGGTGCGCCACGAGCAGGGCGCCGGGCACATGGCGCAGGGCTATGCGCGCGCGACCGGCAAGGTGGGCGTGGCGATCGCGACGTCCGGCCCTGGAGCCACCAACCTCGTGACCCCGATCGCGGACGCCTATCTCGACTCGACGCCGATCGTGTGCATCACCGGCCAGGTGCCGACGCACCTGATCGGCACGGACGCCTTCCAGGAGGCCGACATCCAGGGCATCACGATGCCGGTCGTCAAGCATTCCTGGCTGGTCGACCGGGTGGAGGACATCCCGCGGGTCGTCAAGGAGGCGTTCCACATCGCGCGCAGCGGCCGGCCGGGCCCCGTGCTGATCGACATCCCGAAGGACCTCCAGCTGGCCGAGCTCGAGTTCTCGTATCCCAAGCAGGTGGACATCCCGGGCTACAAGCCCTCGCGGCACGGCCACCCCAAGCAGGTGATCACGGCGGCTGAGGCGATCCTTGCGGCGGAGCGGCCGGTGTTCTACGTCGGCGGCGGCGCGGTCTCGGCGAACGTCGACCCGGCCGACCTGATCCGCGTTGCGGAATCGGTGCAGATGCCGGTCATCACCACGCTGATGGCGAAGGGCGTCTTTCCGGACTCGCACCCCCTGTGCATCGGCCTGCCCGGCATGCACGGCTCGAAGGCGGCGAACTGGGCGATGAACCGGTCCGACCTGCTGATCGCATGCGGATCGCGGTTCGACGACCGGGTGACCGGCAAGCTGGACGCGTTCGCGCCGGGCGCGCGCGTGATCCACATGGACATCGATCCCGCCGAGATCGACAAGAACCGGGCGGCCCAGATCCCGATCGTCGGATCGCTCGAGCTGGTCGTGCCGAAGCTGGCCGAGGCGGTGCAGTCTCGCATGAACGGCGGCCCGCCGAAGGCGGCCGAGTGGCTGCGGACGGTGCAGGGCTGGAAGCAGGAGCATCCGTTCCGCTACCGCAACACCGAGCCGCTCAAGCCGGAGTACGTGATCGAGCGCCTGCGCGACCTGACCGCCGACCGGGACGTGATCTGGACGACCGGCGTCGGCCAGCACCAGATGTGGGCGGCGCAGTACCTCCGTATCGACCGGCCGCGGCGGTGGCTCACCTCCGGCGGCCTCGGGACGATGGGGTTCGGCGTGCCGGCCGCGATCGGCGCGAAGGTGGGCCGGCCGGACGCCACGGTGATCAACATCGACGGCGACGGCTGCTTCCAGATGACCATGCAGGAGCTCGCGACCGCGAAGATGTACGGCATCGACGCGATCCACGTGGTGGTCAACAACGGCTGGCTGGGGATGGTGCGGCAGTGGCAGGAGCTGTTCCACGGCGAGCGCTACTCGGAGACGCTGCTCGAGTCGAGCAGCCCGGACTACGTCAAGCTGGCCGAGAGCTTCGGGCTGGCGGGGTTCCGGTGCGAGACCGTGGCCGAGGTGGACGCGGCCATCACGGGCGCGCTCGAGTGCGGAGGCCCGTGCGTGATCGACGCGCAGGTCGACCACGAGGAGAAGGTCTACCCGATGGTGCCGGCCGGCGCCTCGAGCGCCGAGATGCTCGACGTGGAGTGGGCCGAGGACGACAATGCATGGGTCGAGGAAGGGGTGTGATGAGCAAAGGTACGCATCACACGCTTTCCGTCCTGGTCGAGAACCGGCCGGGCGTGCTCACCCGCTGCGCCGGCCTGTTCGCGCGCCGCGGGTTCAACATCGACTCGCTCGCGGTCGGGACGACCGAAGACCCTCGCCGCAGCCGGATCACCATCCGGGTGGACTGCTCGCAGCACTCCGTCGAGCAGGTGATCAAGCAGCTCTACAAGCTGGTCGACGTCCTCAAGGTGCAGGAGCTGGACGCCACCGCGGTGGAGCTCGAGCTCCTGATGATCAAGGTGACCAGCACGCCGGAGCGCCGGTCTGAGATCATCAACCTGTCCGAGGTGTTCGAAGCCAAGGTCGTCGACGTGGGCCCGGAGGCGCTGACGTTCTCGTGCGTCTCGAGCCCCGACCGGCTGCAGGCGCTCGAGCAGCTGCTCGAGCCGTACGGCATCAGGGAGCTGGTGCGAACTGGCAGGATCGCGCTCGACCGTGACGGCGAGCTCGGTATACGCAAGCGAATGCGCGTCGTCGCATAAGGAGACCGAAACCGTGGCAACGATCTACTACGAGTCAGACTGTGACCCCTCGCTGCTCGAGGGGAAGCGCATCGCCGTCATCGGCTATGGCAGCCAGGGTCACGCGCACGCGCTGAACAACCACGACTCCGGGAACACGGTCGTGGTCGGCGCCCGGCCGGAATCGCGCGCCTGGAGCGCGGCGACGGCGGACGGCCTCGCGGTCGAGACGGTCGCCGACGCGACCGCGCAGAGCGACGTGGTCATGGTGCTCGTGCCCGACCACGTGCAGGCACGCCTGTACCGGGACGAGGTCGAGCCGAACCTTCGCCCGGGATCGATGCTGATGTTCGCGCACGGCTTCAACATCCGCTTCGGCGGCATCACGCCGTCGCCGGAGGTGGACGTCACCATGATCGCGCCCAAGGGCCCGGGGCACCTCGTCCGCCGCCAGTACGTCGATGGCATCGGGGTTCCCGGTCTGATCGCGATCCACCAGGACGCGACCGGCAAGGCGCGCGGGCTGGCGCTGGCGTACGGGCATGGCATCGGGTGCGCGCGGGGTGGCCTGATCGAGACGACCTTCACCGAGGAGACCGAGACCGACCTGTTCGGCGAGCAGGCCGTGCTCTGCGGCGGCACCACCCAGCTGGTGAAGATGGGCTTCGAGACGCTCGTGGCCGCGGGCTACCAGCCCGAGATCGCGTACTTCGAGTGCCTGCACGAGCTGAAGCTGATCGTCGACCTGATGTGGGAGGGCGGCCTGGCGGGGATGCGGTACTCGATCTCGGACACGGCCGAGTACGGCGATCTCACCCGCGGCCCGCGGGTGATCGACGACCATGTCCGCAACAACATGCGGAAGCTGCTGGGCGAGATCCAGGACGGGACGTTCGCGCGCGAGATGATGGCCGAGGAGGACGCGGGACGGCCGAACTTCACGCGGCTGCGCGAGCAGGACGCCGACCATCAGATCGAGGTCGTCGGCCGCAAGCTGCGGGCGATGATGCCGTGGATCGGTGAGAAGGCGGCAGTGAAGCCGGGCGTGTGACGCCCGGCCCGGCGCGCATCGTCCGTCCCGCCCCGGGGGCGCCGGATGTCCTGCGCGGCGACTTCGCGCGGATCCGCGCCGAGTTCAAGCTGCCCGAGGAGTTCCCCGCCGATGCGCTCGCCGAGGCCGAGCGGGCGGCGTCCACGGCGTGGGCGCGCACCGGGCGAACGGACCTCCGCGACCGGCCGTTCGTGACGATCGACCCGCCGGGCAGCATGGACCTCGACCAGGCGATGCTGCTTGAGCGGCGCGGCGATGGGTATGCCGTGCACTACGCGATCGCCGACGTCGGGGCGATCGTTCCGCGCGGAGGAGCGATCGAGCGCGAGGCCTGGACACGCGGCCAGACCGTCTACCTGCCCGACGAGCGGGTGACGCTCTACCCCCCGGCCATCTCCGAAGGGGCGGCGAGCCTGCTTCCGGGTCAGGAGCGGCCGGCATTCGTCTACGAGATCGAGCTCGACGCGGCCGGCCGCCAGCTGCGGGCGCGCGTCGTCCGCGCGACCGTGCGCAGCCATCGCCGGCTCGCGTACGGCGAGGACGCGATCCCGCTGCTCGAGGAGGTCGGCACCCGACGGATCGCTCTGGCGCGGGAGCGCGGGGCCGTCTCGCTCGATGCGCCCGCACAGGAGGTTGTGGCCGACCCGGGCTCGCCGTGCGGCTACCGGCTCGAGCTCGAGCAGCGACGGCCGGACGAGGACTGGAACGCGGAGATCTCGCTGCTGGCCGGCATGGCGGCTGCCGGCATCATGCGCGAGCGTCGCGTCGGGCTCCTGCGCACGATGGGCGGCGCCGACGCCTACCGGGTCGACAGGCTGCGGGAGGCGGCTCGCGGCCTCGGCGTCGCCTGGCCGCACGACGAGCCGTTCGAGCGGTTCGCGACGCGGCTCGATCCCGCCGTGCCGCGCGAGGCGGCGCTGCTCGAGGAGGCGCGCGACGCGATGGGCCATGCTGGATACCTGTTCTTCGAGGGAGCGCTGCCGGCGGGATCCGAGCACGCCGGCATCGCGGCGCATTACGCCCACACCACGGCTCCGCTGCGCCGCCTGGCCGATCGCTACGTGCTGGAGCTGGTCGCCGGAGGGGGCGACCGGGACGCGCTCGCGCAGCTGCCGGACGTCATGACGGACGCCGGCTCGCGCGCGGCGCGCGTCGAGTCGGCAGTCGTCGACGACATGGAGGTGCGACTGCTGGAGCACCGCTTGGGCGAGGCGTTCGCCGCCGTCGCCCTGGAGAACGACCGGCATGGCACCGTGATCCGGATTGCCGACCCGCCGGTGCGGGCGCGCATGCACGCGGATCCACCACCGACGCCGGGCGACGCGGTCACCGTGCGGCTCGCGCGCGCAGACCCGGTCTCGCGATCGCTGGAGTTCCACCCCGCGTCACAACCCGTGCCGGAACCGTGACGACGGCATGCAGCGCCCCGGAACGGGCTCTGAGCCCTTTTCGGGCCGCTATCGGACGGCGCGCCCGTGGAATCGTCACAACGCTGCCCATTCGCGCACCGAGCCGTCGCGGATGCTCGTCGTGGGCCATGACGGGCTCCGACCCCTTTTCCGGCCGGTACCGGACGCTTCGTTCGCCGGCGGTCTTCGCCCGCGGCCGGCGGGCGAAGACCCTGTGAACCGATCAGGGCCTCCCGGCGAATCGGTAGCATCACCGCGACCGTGACGACCCACCCAGGCGCCCAACCAGCGCTCCTGACCCTTGCCCCTCGCGGCGATGTGCGATGCGTCGCGCTGCTGGCACACGGCGGGCGCAGTGTCAGCACGGTCCCCGCGACCGCGTCGCAGGCGACCGCGCTGCGGATGTATCCCTTCCTGGTCGACCTGCACCGGGCCGGACGCCGATCCGGCCTCGCGGCCTACCAGCTTCGCTACCGGGTACGCGGGTGGAACGGCGGCGACCCCGTCCGCGACCTCGAATGGGCGCTCGGCGAGATCGCGGCGCGGCACGGCGACGTCCCGATCTGCCTCGTCGGCCACTCGATGGGCGGACGCTCGGTGCTGCGCGCCGCCGGCGGCCCGCGCGTACTCGCCGTGGCCGCCCTCGCGCCATGGCTCCCGCCGGGCGAGCCGACCGGGCAGCTCGCCGGACGCACCGTCGTCATCGCGCACGGCACGCGAGACCGGGTAACGAGCCCGGCCGGCTCGCTCGCCTACGCGCTCGAAGGCCACCGCACGGCCGCGCGGCTGTGCCGGTTCGAGGTCGCCCGCTCCGGCCACGGGATGCTCGAGCGCTTCGCCGCCTGGCAGCGCCTCGTCCGCCGCGTCGTCCTGCCCTCGCTCGGGATCGGCTCGTGGGACGAGAGCCTCGCGCACGCCTTCTCGCTGCCCGCTCCGCACGCGTGCCGGGTGCCGCTGTGATCTGGTTCCCGCGCCTCGTCGGCGCGCTGACCGCGCTCTACGGGCTCTCGGCGATCCTGCGACCGGACGTGATCGCACGGCACGGCGAGCTGGCGGACCCGGCTGACCGGCGGGCGGGCGTCGGCCTGCTGTCCGTCACGGTGGGCGTCCGCGACCTGGTGTCCGGCGCGGCGATCATGGCCGCTCCCGCGGGCGGCGTGCTGCTGGGCGCGCTCGCAGCGCGGGTGGCACTGGACGCCGGCGACGCCGTCGCGTTCGGGCGGATGCTCCCCACATCGCGCGGCCGCCGCAAGGTCACCGCCATAGCGCTGGTCTGGGGCGCGGTGGCATTGGCGTCGATGCTGGCTGCCGGCGCGTGAGGATCGCGGTCGTCGGCAGCGGCGTCTCGGGGCTCACGGCCGCCTACCTGATCTCACGGCGGCACGACGTGGCGCTCTACGAGAAGGACGAGCGCTTCGGGGGGCACGCGAACACCGTGGCGGTGCACGGTGCGAGCGGCGAGGTCGGCCTGGACACTGGCTTCATCGTCCACAACGAGCGCACGTACCCGCACCTCCTGCGGCTCTTCGGCGAGCTGGGCGTGCCGACGCAGACCAGTGACATGTCGTTCGGTGTCAGCTGCGAGGAGTGCGGGCTGGAGTATGCCGGCGCTCGTGGCCTGGCCGGCGTTGCGGCGCCGCGAAGCCGGCTCGCGCGGCCGGAGTACCTGCGCATGCTGCTCGAGGTGAGGCGATTCCACCGCAGCGCGCGCATGCTGCTGCGCGACGCGGCCGGCGACCGCATGACGCTCGCGGACTTCCTCGAGCAGGGACGCTACTCCCGGTACTTCCACGACCACTTCATGCTGCCGCTGACGGGTGCCATCTGGTCGTGCGCGCCCGGTCAGATCGGCCAGTTCCCGGCGCGCTACCTGATCCGATTCTTCGCAAACCACGGGATGCTGACCGTAAAGCACTCGCCCACGTGGAAGACCGTGACCGGCGGCAGCCGCGTGTACGTCAACGCCGTCGTCTCGCGGCTCTCCGATGCCATGGTGGGCAACGGCGTGATCGCGATCGAGCGGGATGACGGCGGCGTGACGATCACGGACGCCACGGGCGCAGCGCGCCGGTTCGACCGCGTGGTGATCGCAACGCATCCCGACCAGGCCCTTCGCATGCTCGCCGATCCCACGCCGGCCGAGCTGCGGGTGCTCGGCAGCTTCAGCTACGCATCGAACGAGACCGTCCTGCACACCGACGGGTCCCTGCTGCCCCGGTCGAGCGGCGCCCGCGCCTCCTGGAACTACCTGCTCGAGTCGTGCTCGACCACCCGTCCGATGGTCGCGGTCACCTACCATCTCAACCGCCTGCAGGCCCTGGACGAGCCGACCGAGTACTGCGTCACGCTCAACCAGAGCACGCGCATCGCCCCCGGCGCGGAGATCTCGCGCATCGTCTACGAGCACCCGATCTACACGCTCGACTCGCTCGAGGCCCAGCGACGCCTCCCCACGCTCTCCGGCGTGCACAACACCGCGTTCTGCGGGGCCTACCACGGATGGGGCTTCCACGAGGACGGATGCGTGTCGGGAGTGCGAGCGGCGCTCGCGCTGGGGTGCGCCTGGTGACGGGCGCCCTGTACGAAGGCCAGGTGATGCACGCCCGGCCGCGAACGGAGGCCGCGCCCTACACCTTCCAGTACGGCGTGTACATGTGGCTTGTCGATCTCGACCGGCCGCCCCGCCTGCCGTCCCTGCTCTCTCCGCTGGGACGGATCCGCAGCCGCGACCACCTCGGCGACCCGAAGCAGACCATCCGCGAGAACCTCGAGGCGTTCCTCGCCGCTCAGGCCGTCGCACTCGACGGCGGACGCATCCTCATGCTGACCAACGCCCGGGCGTTCGGCCATGTCTTCAACCCGCTCACGGTGTACTGGTGCTACGGCGAGGACGAGCGTGTGCGGTGCGTCGTCGCCGAGGTCCACAACACCTACGGCGAGCGGCACTGCTACCTGCTGCGACCCGACGAGCGCGGCCGCGCGGAGGCCGGCAAGGCGTTCTACGTCTCACCGTTCCTGAGCGTCGACGGCCGCTACCGGATGACGTTCTCGGAGCCGGCCGAGCGGCTCTCGATCCAGATGGAGCTCGTGCAGGACGGCCGGCGCGTGTTCCAGGCCTCGCTGACCGGGCGGCGCCGTGCGCTGACCGGCGGCCAGCTGCTGCGCCTGACGGCCAGGTACCCGTTCATGACGGCGCGCGTCACGGCGCTGATCCACTACAACGGTGTGAAGCTGCGGCTCCGCGGGGTACCGCGAGTGCGGTGCCCCGTCCGCGCGCCGCAGCGGGGACGCCCGTGACGGCGACAGCCACCCCTCCCCCACGCGCCCCGATCCGCTCACGGATCGCACGCGCCCTGTTCGAGCAGACCCTCGACCGCATCGAGGGGCTGGAGGTGATCGGGCCGGACGGCCGGGCGATCCGGGCCGACCCCGGCGCTCCGCGGATGGAGATCACCTCGGACGCATTCTTCGACCGGCTGGCCGCCGCGGGCAAGATCGGCTTCGGCGAGGCCTACATGGCCGGGGACTGGCTCGCCGACGACCTGGTCGCCGTGCTGGAGGCGTTCGCCGCGAGGCTCACCTCCCTGGTGCCGCAGCCGCTGCAACGGCTGCGGAGGCTGTACGAGCCGCGCATGCCCGCCGACGAGCGCAACACCGAGCCGGGCGCCAGGTCGAACATCTCCCGGCACTACGACCTCTCCAACGAGCTGTTCGCGACCTTCCTCGACGAGACGATGACGTACTCCTGCGCCGTCTTCGAGCCGGGCGACAGCCTGGCCGACGCACAGCGGCGCAAGTACCGGGCGATCGCCGACCTGGCCGGCCTGCGGGCGGACCACCACGTGCTCGAGATCGGCACGGGCTGGGGCGGCATGGCGATCCACGCTGCGTCGACCGTCGGCTGCAGGATCACGACGATCACCCTGTCGAAGGAACAGCATGCGCTGACCACCGAGCGGGTCCGCGCGGCCGGGCTGGACGACCGCGTCGACGTGCTGCTGCGCGACTACCGGGCGATGGAGGGCCGGTTCGACCGGATCGTCTCGATCGAGATGTTCGAGGCGCTCGGCGAGGAGTACTGGCCGGTGTTCTTCGGCGTCTGCGACCGGCTGCTCGCGCCCGGCGGGCGCATGGCCCTGCAGACCATCACGATGCCGGACGCTCGGTACCGGGCATCCCGGCGCAGCTACACCTGGATACACAAGTACATCTTCCCGGGCGGCCTGATCCCCTCGGAGCAGGCGATCGACCAGGCGCTCGCAGGCGCATCCGAGCTGCGGGTGGCCGGTCGCCGGGACATCGCCCGGCACTACGCGCCGACGCTCCGGGCCTGGCGCGAGCGCTTCCTGGCGCACTGGGAGGACGTGCGGGCGCTGGGGTTCGACGACACCTTCCGGCGGATGTGGGAGTTCTACCTGGCCTACTGCGAGGCCGGGTTTCGCACCGGCGCGATCGGCGACGTGCAGCTCGCGCTGGAGCGGACGTGAGGTTCGACGCCAGCCGCGTCTGGATCACCGGGGCGTCGAGCGGGATCGGAGAGGCGCTGGCACGCGAGCTTGCGGGCCGCGGTGCGCGCGTCGCGGTCACCGCGCGCCGGGCCGACCGGCTCGAGCAGCTGGCCGCCGGCCGGGGCATCGTCCCGGTGCCGGCGGACGTCAGCGACCGCGAGATGGTGCTCGCGGCCGAGGAGACCGTGCGGAGCGAACTGGGCGGGCTGGACATGGCGATCCTGAACGCCGGCACCTTCGGGCAGATGGACGTGACCGCATGGGACACGGCGGCCTACCGCCGGCACGTCGACGTCAACCTGATGGGGCTCGTCCACGGGGTGGAGGCCGTGCTGCCCGCGATGCGGCGCGCGCGGGCCGGTCGCATCGTCGGCATCGCAAGCGTCGCCGGCTACCGCGGGTTCCCGTCATCCCAGGCGTACGGGTCCACGAAGGCGGCCGAGATCAACCTGCTCGAGTCGCTGCGGATCGATCTGCTGCCGCTCGGCGTGCGGGTATCGACTGTCTGCCCGGGATTCGTGCGAACCGACCTGACGGCGCTGAACACCTTCCGCATGCCGTGGCTGCTGGAGCCCGAGGACGCCGCGCGACGCATCGCCGACGGGCTCGAGAAGGACAAGGCCGAGATCGTGTTCCCGATGCCGATGATGCTCGCCATGAAGGCGGTCCGGCTGGTGCCGGTGCGGCCATGGACGGCGATGATGTCGCGCCGCGCGCGCACCCGGCACCTCCGCCGCTCGTGACAACAGCCGCAGTCGAGGCGCTGCTACGCGCCCAGGCCCTCGGAGCGGTCGACCCGCTCCTGCGCGCCGATCACGATCTTCGCGATCTGCCCAAGCTCGTTCCCGCGCTGAACGACCGAGGGGACGACGAAGTGCAGCTCGCAGCCGTCACCCTCGCGGACGACGGTGACGGCGACCTGCTCGTCGCGTGACTCGAACGGCAGGTAACGCCAGCCGGGAGCGCCGGTGATCTCGATCGTCCCGTCGTCATCCGGGATGGCAGCTTCGGTCATGCGGACGTGGTACCCGGCGCGCCGCAGGTCCAGTCTCACCTGCGCGACTTGACATCTTCACCCGGTGGTTCCATGCTTGCCGGGTTCTCCAGGCAGGGGAACCAGTGACCACAGGAGGGGGTGGGCAGTGCTCCGATCGAACCTCAGCCGCCACGGACGGCGGCTGCGTGCCGTCATCGCCGTGACTGCGCTGGCCGTCGCGGCCGGCATCGCGCCGTCCGGCGCGTCCGCAGCAACGCTCGTCAAGACCATCGGCTTCCCCGGCCCGGCGGGGCTCTATGCCTACGGCATGGACTGGGACCAGTCCGACAACACGATCCTCGTCGCCGACTACTGGAACTACCGCGTCAAGCGCTACACGACCTCCGGGGCCTATATCGGAACCGTCTCGAAGCCCGATCCGCTGGGTTCGGGCAGCGGCATCGGCGCACCGTACGACGTCGAGGCCGACATGATCGGCAACCCGTCGGCCGCCCCGCTGTGGGTCGCCGACCAGGGCAACTCGCGCATCGTCGAGTTCACGCACACCGGCACCTTCATCCGCAGCATCGGCCGCAACGGGCACGGGACGGGCGGGCACGCCTATCCGGTCGGGTGCGGAAACGGCGCGATGACGATCCCCACCCACATCTTCGCCGATCCGGTGTCCGGACAGCTCTACGTCTCGGATCCGCGGTGCCGGCAGGTCTACATCTTCAACCACACCACCGGCGCGTACGTCGGCCACTTCAACTGGCCGGGCGGCTTCCAGCCGATCCCGCGCGGGATCGCCGGCGACGGCAGCGGCATCTACGTGGTCGAGCACAACACCCGGTCGATCTACGTCTTCAACCGCGCCGGCCAGTACGTCAAGAAGCTGGCGAGCAACAGCGACATGAACGATCCTCGCGGCCTCGACCTGGGCGGCGGCAACGTCTTCGTCGTGTCCGCCATCAAGAACAAGGTCTTCCAGTACAACGAATCCACCGGGGCGCTCGTGCGCTCGTGGTCGCACACCGGCGGCGGCACCAGCGGCCCGTCGTTCGACTCCATCCGCTTCCCGGCCGTTGACGGCAGCGGCAACGTCTACGTGGGCGACACCTGGGGATGCCCGGCCTACAACGGCCCATCCTGCAGCGGCGCGGATCCCGGCTACCGGGTCTACAAGTACTCGCCGTCGGGAGCGCCGATCGCCCTGACCGGCGGCAGCTGCACCTGGTCGCTCCAGGGCGCCTGCAGCATGGGGTCGACGCAGCCGCCTCCGATGGGCGGGTTCAACCAGCAGAACGGCGTCGGGATCAACCCGGCCGACAACTCGCTGTTCGTGGTGGACACGTTCGAGCAGCGGGTGCAGAAGTTCGACACCGCGAGCACGTGCACCAGCGCGAGCAGCTGCCCGGCGTGGATCCTGCAGTTCGCCGGCCGCGCCGGTGCGGGCGTCCAGTCCGAGGGCGTCGGCTACCCGCGGGCGCTGGTCTTCGGGAGCGACGGGCGCGTCTGGATCGGCGACAACAACAACGACGTCCAGGCGTGGACGCCGGGCGGCGGCAGCACGGCCTCGCCGGCGACGTTCGTCCACCGCTTCGGCTCGCAGGGCACATCGCCCGGGCAGTTCAAGGGCGGCGTGCAGGGGCTGACGGTCACGGCCGGCCGCATCTACGCGACGGACTACGCCGGCTGCCGGTTGCAGGTGTTCGACGAGAACACGCTGCTGCACGTGTCGAGCGGCACGTCGGCGCTCGAGGCAATCGTCGGCGATACGGGCTGCAGCACGATGCACGGGCCGCGCGGCGTCGCCGTCGACCCGGCGAACCCATCGGTCGCCTACGTGACCGACGGTGCCCGCCTGCTCCGGTGGAACCTGAACCTGGGAACCCCCGGGCATCCCGGCGGCGGCACGATGACCTCGATCACGTCCTGCGGTCTGGCGCAGGCCTGGGGCGTGACGTTCCACAACGGCGCGTACTACATCGGCGACGTCGGTCACAAGCGGATCATGAAGTACGTGCCGGGAGGCGCGTGCACCGCGGTCGTCACCGGCCTGCCGCAGGGCTCCAACTTCGTCGCCTTCGACACGGCGGGGCGCATGTACGCGAGCGACAACAGCAAGCGCATCCTGGTCTACTCCGGGGTGGGCTGAGTCCGGCTTCGGGGGGCGGGGCCGTCCCGGCTCCGCCCCCGCCGGTGCGCGTTCCGTACACTTCGGCCATGCCGCGCACCCTGTTCGAGAAGGTCTGGGACGACCACCTGATCGGTGACGATCTGCTGTTCGTCGACCTGCATCTGGTGCACGAGGTGACCAGTCCGCAGGCGTTCGAGGCGTTGCGGCTCGCCGGGCGGCCGGTGCGCCGGCCGGACCGCACGCTGGCGACGGCCGACCACAACGTCCCCACCGGCCCCGGACGCGCGGACGAGCTGTCCCAGGCACAGCTCGAGGCGCTGCGGCGAAACTGCGAGGAGTTCGGCGTGCGGTTCTACCCCTTGGGTCACCGCCGCCAGGGCATCGTGCACGTGATCGGGCCCGAGCTGGGCGTCACCCAGCCCGGCATGACGATCGTGTGCGGGGACTCCCACACCTCGACCCACGGCGCATTCGGCGCGCTGGCGTTCGGTATCGGCACGAGCGAGGTCGAGCACGTCCTGGCCACCCAGACCGTGGCCCAGACCCGGCCGCGGACGATGCTGGTCTCCTACTCCGGCGAGCTCGGCCTCGGCTGCACGGCGAAGGACATGATCCTCGGCACGATCGGCCAGATCGGCACGGACGGGGCAACCGGCCACGTGATCGAATACGCCGGCGACGCGATCCGGGGGCTCTCGATGGAGGGCCGCATGACGATCGCGAACATGTCGATCGAGGCGGGCGCGCGTGCGGGGATGATCGCGCCCGACGACACGACGTTCGCCTACATGGAGGGCCGACCCGGCCTGCCGTCCGACGTCGACGCCGCGGTCGACCGGTGGCGAGAGCTGGTGACCGACCCGGGCGCCTCGTTCGACCGCCTCGTCGAGGTCGACGTGCCGTCGCTCGCCCCCCAGGTCTCGTGGGGGACGAATCCCGGGCAGGTCGCGCCGATCACCGGCGCCGTGCCCGCTCCCGCCGACGAGTCCGACGAGCGGGCGCTGGCCTACATGGACCTGCGGCCGGGCACGCCGCTGTCGGAGATCGCGATCGACCGGGTGTTCCTGGGATCGTGCACCAACGCCCGGATCGAGGATCTGCGCGCGGCCGCCGAGGTGGTCCGCGGCCGGAAGGTCGCATCGTCGGTGCGCGCCATGGTCGTCCCGGGATCGGTTGGAGTTAAAGCTCAAGCTGAGCGTGAGGGTCTGGACGAGATCTTCAAGGCGGCGGGCTTCGACTGGCGGGGGGCCGGATGCTCGATGTGCCTGGGGATGAACCCCGACGTGCTTGCGCCCGGCGAGCGCTGCGCGTCCACGTCCAACCGCAACTTCGAGGGCCGGCAGGGCAAGGGCGGCCGGACGCACCTGCTCTCCCCCGTGATGGCGGCGGCAGCTGCCGTGACAGGACGGCTGACCGACGTGCGGGAACTGGCGTGAAGCCCGTCACCGTGATCGAGGGCAGCGTGGCGGCGCTGGACCGCGCCAACGTCGACACCGACCAGATCGTGCCCAAGCAGTTCCTGAAGCGGATCGAGCGCAGCGGGTTCGGCGAGTTCCTGTTCTGGGATTGGTTCCGCGAGCCCGGCTTCCCGCTGAACCGGATCGAGTTCCACGGGGCGCCGATCCTGGCCGCCGGGCGGAACTTCGGATCGGGCAGCTCCCGTGAGCACGCGGCGTGGGCGCTCCAGGACTACGGCTACGAGGCGGTCGTGGCCCCCAGCTTCTCGGACATCTTCCGCTCGAACTGCACCAAGATCGGGCTGCTGCCGGTGGAGCTCCCGGAGGAGGACGTGCGCGAGCTGATCGACCACGCGCCGCACCCGGCGCGGATCGACCTGGAACAGCAGACGGTGACGCTTCCCTCCGGGCGGGTGTCGCGGTTCGAGATCGACCCGCACGTCAAGGAACGGCTCCTGAACGGCTGGGACGAGATCGCGCTGACCGAGAACCGGATGGCCGAGATCGAGGAGTACGAGGCCACCCGCGAGCGCGAGGGGCCAAACGCGCTGACGATCTGAGTCCGTCGGTTGGCGCGTCTCGCGGCCGCGCCCGCCAGTAAGATCGCGCGAATGCGAGTCGGGGTACCCTCGGAGCACGGTGCCGTCGAGCGTCGGGTGGCACTGACGCCGGACGCTGTCGGACGGCTGCTCGGCCTCGGCGTCGAGGTCGTCGTCCAGTCCGGCGCCGGCGATGCCGCCGCCCTTCCGGACGCCGACTACGAGACGGCCGGCGCGCGGATCGTGCCGGACGGCCGGACGCTGCTTGCCGAAGCGGACATGGTGGTCATGGTGACGCGCCCCCGTGACGAGGAGGTCTCGGCGTTCCGGCACGGCAGCGGCGTGGTCGGGATGCTGCAGCCGCTGATCAACCGCGAGCTGGTCGATGCGCTCGCCGCCGGCTCGATCACGGCGTTCAGCCTGGACGCCATACCGCGCATCACCCGGTCGCAGTCAATGGATGCGCTGTCGTCCCAGGCAACGGTGGCGGGCTACAAGGCGGTGCTGATCGCGGCGGGCCACCTTCCCAAGTTCTTCCCCATGCTGATGACCGCCGCCGGAACCGTCGCGCCGGCGAAGGTGTTCGTGCTCGGGGCCGGCGTGGCCGGGCTGCAGGCGATCGCCACCGCCCGCCGGCTGGGCGCCGTCGTCTCGGCATTCGACACGCGCCCGGTCGTCCGCGAGCAGGTGAACAGCCTCGGGGCCGCATTCGTCGAGCTGGAGCTGGACGTCGAGGAGGGCGAGGACGCACGCGGGTACGCCCGCGAGCTCACCGAGGCGCAGTACGCGCAGCAGCAGGAGCTGGTCGCGCGCACGGTGTCGGACTCCGACGTCGTCATCACCACGGCGCTGATCCCGGGCCGGCCCGCGCCGCGCCTGGTGACGGCGGCCGGGGTCGCATCGATGCGGCCCGGCTCGGTGATCGTCGACCTGGCGGCCGAGACGGGCGGCAACTGCGAGCTGACCGAGCCCGGCGAGGTGGTCGTGCGCGACGGCGTGACGATCGTCGGCACGCTGAACGTGCCGTCGACGATGCCGCTGCATGCGAGCCAGATGTACGCCCGCAACATCACCAACCTGCTGACGCTGATCGTGCAGGACGGCGAGCTGCACCTGGACTTCGAGGACGAGATCGTCGCCGACGCCTGCATCACCCACGACGGCGCCGTGGTGTCGAAGCTGCTTCAGGGGGCGACGGCATGACCCACGAGCTGGTGCTGCAGATCACGGTGTTCGTGCTGGCCGCGCTCGTCGGCTTCGAGGTGATCTCGAAGGTGCCGACGACGCTGCACACGCCGCTCATGTCGGGCACCAACGCCATCCATGGCATCGTCATCGTCGGGGCGATCCTGGTGGTCGGGCGGACAGACTCGCTGCTGGTCGAGGTGCTCGGGACGATCGCCATCGCGTTCGGCGCGATCAACGTCGCCGGCGGCTTCCTGGTCACCGACCGGATGCTGAACATGTTCAAGCAGAAGCCGGGAGAGCAGAAGCGCGATGCATGAGCGGGAGGCGTTCGACCTCGCGTACCTCGCGTGCGCGGCGCTCTTCGTCTACGGCCTGAAGCAGCTGGGGTCGCCGCGCACGGCGGTGCGCGGGAACCAGCTCGCGGCGGCGGCCATGGTGATCGTGATCGCCGTGACGCTGTGGGACTCCGGAAGCCACAACCTGCTCTGGATCATCGCCGGCATGGTGATCGGCGGAGCAGTCGGGGCCTACTCGGCGCAGGCGGTGAAGATGACCGCGATGCCGCAGATGGTGGCGCTGTTCAACGGCGTCGGCGGCGGCGCGGCCGCGCTGATCGCGTTCAACGAGTTCCACATGGCGACCGCGGGCGGCGGCAGCCTGCCGAACGACCAGGTCACCTCGACGCTGTTCTCGGCGATCGTCGGCTCACTCAGCTTCGCCGGCTCGATGGTCGCGTTCGGCAAGCTGCAGGAGGTGATCACGGGCAGCCCCGTGACCCTGCCGGCGCAGAAGCTCGTGAACGCGGCCATCTTCATCGTCATCCTGGCACTGGCCGTCTCGCAGTACGTCGGCACGCAGCGGGAGGGCGTGGTGGCGATCGCCATGGTGCTGGCACTGGTGCTCGGTGTGATCATGGTGATGGCGATCGGCGGCGCCGACATGCCGGTGGTGATCTCGCTGCTGAACTCGTTCACCGGCCTCGCCGCCGCGGCCACCGGCTTCGCGCTCCACAACAACGCCCTGATCATCGCGGGGACGCTGGTGGGCGCGTCGGGCACGCTGCTCACGCAGATGATGGGCAAGGCGATGAACCGGTCGATCGCGAACGTCGTGTTCGGCGCGTTCGGCACGGGCGGCGGAGGGGCCGCGGCAGCGGAGGGGCCGGCGGGCGGCCAGGTGCGCGCGACGACCGCGGACGACGTCGCGGTGATGCTCGCCTACGCGCGGCGCGTCGTCATCGTCCCGGGCTATGGCCTGGCGGTGGCGCAGGCGCAGCACACGATCCGCGAGCTGGCCGACCAGCTCGAGCAGCGAGGCGTCGACGTCCGCTATGCGATCCACCCCGTCGCCGGACGGATGCCGGGTCACATGAACGTGCTGCTGGCCGAGGCGGATGTGCCGTACACCCAGCTGTACGAGATGGACGACATCAACGACGAGTTCCCGCGAACCGACGTCTCGCTGGTGATCGGCGCAAACGACGTGGTCAACCCCGCCGCGAAGAACACGCCCGGCAGCCCGATCTACGGCATGCCGGTGCTGAACGTGGATCAGTCCTCGGCCGTGGTCGTGCTGAAGCGGAGCATGAACACGGGATTTGCGGGGATCGAGAACGAGTTGTTCTACGACGCGAAGACGACGATGCTGTTCGGCGACGCGAAGCAGTCGATCATGGGGCTGATCGGCGCCGTCAAGGCCGTCTGAGCGGCCGGCCCGCGGACGTCACAGACCCGTGACACTGCATCACGCGGACGCAACCACACGCCCGCCCGTCCCCACCCGCAGGGGTTGGGCGACGGCCGCTCACAGCCGGGCGAGCAGCGCCGCCAGGAGCGTGCTTCGCTCCTCGATCGACGTCAGCGACACCCGCTCGTCGGCCGCATGCGCACCGGCGCCGATCGGCCCCAGCCCGTCCAGCACGGGAGCGCCGATGGCAGCGGCGAAGTTCCCGTCCGAGCCGCCGCCTGACGCGTTCTCCTCGAGCCCCTGTCCGAGCTCGCGCGCGATTCCGATCGCCCGCTCCGCGAGCCTCGCGGACTCGGCGCTTCGGATCATCGGCGGCCGCGTCACCCCACCGCTCACCTCGAGCACCGCCCCCGGCAGCACGGGCCGCAGTCCCCGGATCGCCGCCTCCAGCGCCTGCTGCTCCGGCGCCGTCCAGGCACGGGCGTCGATCCGCGCCCACGCCTCGGCGGCCACCACGTTGTCCCCCGTACCGCCGCCCACCTGGCCGACGTTCACGCGCACGCCGCGGTCAGGATCGACGAGCCGCGTCAGCGCCAGCGTCTGGTGGGCCAGCTCGACGACAGCCGAGATGCCGCCTCCCTGGTGTCCGGCATGCGCCGCCTGTCCACGCACGGCCAGCTGGTAGCGCGCCAACCCGGACCGCTGCGTCGTCATCGTCCCGTCGCGCACCGGCGGCTCGACGACGAGCACCGCGCGCGACCGGGCCGCGACCTCCTCGACCACCGGGCGGCCGCTCGGGCTGCCGATCTCCTCGTCCGCGGTCAGCAGCGCGGTCACCGGCCGCGTCAGCGGCGATGCCCTCCGGATGCCCTCCAGCATCACCACGATTCCGCCCTTCATGTCGAGCGCCCCGGGGCCGTGCGCCAGGTCGCCGCGCACCGCAAATGGCATCCGCTGGAGCGTGCCGGCGGGCCAGACCGTGTCCATGTGCGCCGCCACGGCGATCGTCTCGCCGGGACTCTGCGGCCCGAACGTCGCCACCAGGTGCTCGCCCCGCTGCTCCACACGGCCGCCGAGCCCGGACAGCTCGGCCGCGAGGAACGACCGTACGTGTGCCATCCGTGTCTCGTCGCCCGTCGGGCTCTCCAGCTCCACGAGGTGCCGCAGCATGTCGACCGGCTGCATCATCCGCGCAATTCGACCAGATCCGCCAGCTCCTCGTTCGAGAGGTCGCTGATCGCCGTCTCCACCCCGCGGTCGACGATGCTGGTGGCGAGGCCGCGCTTGGCCTCGATCAGCTGGTCGATCCGCTCCTCGATCGTCCCGGCGCAGATCATCCGGTGCACCTGCACGATCCGCGTCTGCCCGATCCTGTGCGCGCGGTCGGACGCCTGATCCTCCACGGCCGGGTTCCACCACCGGTCGAAGTGGAAGACGTGGCTCGCGTTCGTGAGGTTCAGGCCGAGCCCCCCGGCGCGCAGCGACATGACCAGCACGCGAGGCTCTCCGCCGGGCGCCTGGAAGGCATCGACGACGCGCCCGCGCTCTGCGACCGGCGTCGACCCGTCGAGGTACAGCCGGTCGATCTGGAGCGTGCGCGGCAGGTAGTCGGACAGCATGCGTCCCATCACCGCGAACTGGGTGAACACCAGCGCGCTGTCGCCCTCGTCCACCGCCTCGCTCAGCATCTCGGTCAACCGGTCGAGCTTGCCGGAGCGTCCCGCCATCGACCCGGGTTTGCCGAGCGCCTGCGACGGGTGGTTGCACACCTGCTTCAACCGCGTCAGCAGCGCGAGCACGTGCCCGCGCCGCTCGATGCCCCCCGCCCCGCGCACGTCGCCCATCATCGCGTCGATCGTCGCCTGGTAGAGCGCCGCCTGCTCGACCGTCAGCGTGCAGAACTCGTTCGACAGCTGCCTCGGCGGAAGATCCGGGAGCACGCCGGGATCGCTCTTGTGCCGGCGCAGGATGAACGGGCCCGTGATCCTGCGCAGCCGCTCCCTGGCGGCCGCATCATCCTGCTTCTCGATCGGCGTCGAGTAGCGCCGCCGGTAGGCGCTGCGCGTGTCGAGCAGGCCGGGGTTGAGGAAGTGCAGGATCGACCAGAGCTCGTCCAGCCGGTTCTCGATCGGCGTGCCGGTGAGGGCAACCCGGTGACTGGCCGTCAGCGCCCGCGCCGCCTGCGCGCCGCGCGTCAATGGATTCTTCACCTGCTGGGCCTCGTCCAGCACGACCACGCGCCACTCCGCCCGCTGCAGCATCTGCCGGTCGCGCGGCAGCAGCGAGTACGACGTCAGCACGACGTCGAAGCCGGTCAGCTCGTCGATCCGCCGCGTCCGCTCGGGCCCGTGGTGCACGTGCGTCGTCAGGCCGGGCGCGAAGCGCTGCAGCTCGCGCTGCCAGTTCCCGAGCACCGAGGCCGGGCACACGATCAGCGCCGGGGCCTCCACGCCGTCGGAACGGTCGAGCAGGTAGGCGATCAGCTGCACCGTCTTGCCGAGCCCCATGTCGTCGGCGAGCAGCGCGCCGAGGCCGAGGCGCCGCATGCCCACGAGCCAGCCCAGCCCGCTCTTCTGGTAGGGGCGCAGGACGCCGTGGAAGCCGGCCTCCGGCTCCGCGGCCGCCCGCAGCTCCGGATCGCGCAGCTGCCGCGCCAGATCCTCCAGCTCCCCCGCCTGCGCCGGGTCGACCTCCATGTCGAACCCGCGCAGCTCGGCGCGGCCGGCCAGCGTCGCACCGAGCGCGGTGAGCGCGGGAATGCCGGTCCCGTGCAGCGCCAGCTGAGCGAGCTGGCGCGCCCGGCGCAGCGCCTTGTCGCCGAGCAGGCGCCACTCGCCGCCCAGGCGGACGAGCGGCTGCGTCGCCGCCGCAAGCGCGCGGAACTCCTCGTCGCTGATGGCAACGCCGCCGAGCGCCGCATGCAGGTCGTAGTCGACGACGCCGCCGAGCGACAGCGGCCCCGGCGCGAAGCTCAGCCCGGCCGTGTCGAGCTCCAGCTCCTCCTGGTGCAGCAGCTCGTCGGGCAGCCGCACGGTCGCGCCCGAGAACTCGAGCGCCGGCGCGGCCGCCCGCACCTCGGTCACCTGGGCAAGCGTCAGCTCGGCGCGGCCGTTCTGCACGGCGCCCAGCAGCGGCAGGATGTTGGCGGCGCGGCGGATTCGGTCGAAGTCGGGTGGCGAGACCTCGAGCGGCCACGTGTCGCCCCCTCCCTCGGGAAGCCGCAGCACCAGCTCCAGCGGCTCCAGCGACTGGCGCAGGTTGACGACCGGGGCGACGGCGCCCAGATCCGGCGCGACCTTGCGCAGCGCCGGCTGCAGCAGGGAGAGGTCGATGTCCTCCGGGTAGCTGTCCGGCGCGGTCAGCAGGCGCGGCTCGCGGACGGCGGCGGCCAGCGCTCGCATGGCGGCGCGCACGAACTCCTCCACCGCCTGGGCCGCCCCGAGCCGTGACGGCCCGTCGCCGTTCTCCACGAGCGCCGCATGGGCCAGCGGCGGGAAGGCGGCCGCGAACCGGTCGAGCGCCGGCGGGTCGCCGCCGCTGTCGACCACGCGCTCCGTCAGCTTCGCGACCAGCCGCCACGCCTTGACCGAGGCGCTGGCCTCGCCGCGGCCCTCCTCGTCCGACAGCAGGTAGGCGAGCGCGGGCAGCATGGGCAGGCTGCGTGTCTCGACCGACAGCTCCTGGCCCTGCGCCGCGATCCAGATCGGCAGCCGCCGCAGCGCGTGCGGCAGACCGCGATCGTCGAGCAGCGTGGTCCAGCCCCCCGGCGTCAGGGGGGACACCGAGTAGAAGCCCATCAGCGGCTCCTCGGCCCCGCGGGGAACGAACGTGAGCTCGAGCGGAGCGCGGCGCGCGGTTGATGTCGACGGCAGGCTCAAACCGAGGGACGCTAGCACCGCCGGCCCTCGCAGCGCGGCGGTTGGGGCACCGCGCCGGCCCTGGTAGGTTTCGGCGGATGCAGGTGTCGCTCGAGGTGAACGGCAGTGCCCACGACGTCGACGTGCACCCCGGGGAGCGGCTCTCGACCGTGCTCCGCGACCGGCTGGAGCTGACGGGCACGAAGGTCTCGTGCGGCGAGGGGACGTGCGGCAGCTGCACCGTCGTGCTCGACGGCCGGCCGGTGCTGTCGTGCCTGACGCTGGCGGCCGCCTGCCACGGCGCCTCGGTGCGGACGGTCGAGTGGCGTGGCGAGACGCTCGAGCGGCTGCGCGACGCGTTCACCGCCGAGGACGCGTTCCAGTGCGGATTCTGCACCCCGGGGCAGCTGATGTCGGCGCTCGCCCTGCTGGAGCGGACGCCCGCGCCGAGCCGAGACGAGATCGTCGCCGCGATGAGCGGGAACCTGTGCCGCTGCGGCGCCTACGAGGGCATCGCACTGGCCGTCGCGCGCGCGTCCGGGGACGCCGCCTGATGGCGAAGCTGGTCAAGACGGAGGCGGTCGTCGAGGGCCGCACCGAGGAGCGCTGGACGCTCGTCGAGGAGGACGCGACGCCCGAGTGGGAGGCCGGCTCGACGCCGGCCGTCGTCGGTGAGCCGGCGACGCGCCTGACCGCCGCCGCGCGGCTGACCGGAACGGCCACGTACACGTCGGACGTCCGCCTGCCGGGGCAGCTGGAAGCGGCGGTCCTGCGCAGCCCGCACGCCCACGCGCGGCTCGCGTCCATCTCGCTCGATGCCGCGCGCGGGCTTCCCGGCGTGCGAGCCGTCATCGGCCCGGGCGACTGCCCGGACTTCGAGGGCGCGACGGTGCTGCACGAGGAGCCACCCTATGCGGGCGCGGCGGTCGCGGCGGTCGCCGCCGAGACGGCCGACGCCGCCAACGCCGCGCTGGTCGCGCTGGATCCGGTGTGGGAGCCGCTCGGCTTCGTCACGGACCTGGATCAGGCGCTCGAGAACCAGACCTTCCAGGAGGACCCGTCGGAGTACGAGCGGGGCGACGCGGAGGCTGCCCTGGCGGCAGCCGAGATCGTCGTCGAGTCGGAATACGTCGCGCCCGCGCAGCTGCACAATGCCCTGGAGTCCCACTGCGCCGTCGCCGACTGGCGCGCCGACGGCGTCACGCTGTACTCCTCGACCCAGGCGATCTACCAGGCGCGGTCGCAGATCAGCGAGGCGTTCGACGTGGATGCCGACCGCGTCCGCGTGATCTGCCACTACATGGGCGGCGGCTTCGGGGCGAAGTTCGGTTGCGGCCACGAGGGCATCCTGGCCACCGAGCTGTCGCGGCGAGCCGGGCGCCCGGTGCGGCTCGTGCTCGGGCGCCGCGACGAGAACCTGACGACCGGTTTCAGGACGCCGGCGCGTGTCAGCTATCGCATCGGTGCGACGCGGGACGGCACGCTCCAGGCCGTGGAGGCGTCCGCCGTGATGGGCCTCGGCACCGGGGGCTGGGGCTATCCCGTGCTCGAGCCGGTGAAGTCGCTGTACGCGATCGAGCATCTGCACCTGATGACGCTGCCGATGCGGCAGAACCTGGGGCCGGCCGCCGCGTTCCGGGCGCCGGGGGTGATGGAGGGGACGTTCGCGTTCGAGCAGGCGCTGGACGAGGTGGCCGAGGCGGCCGGCATCGACCCGCTGGAGCTCCGCCGGCGCAACCACACGGACGTCGACCCCAGCAACGGCCGGCCGTACACCTCCAAGCGGCTACTCGAGAGCTACGACCTCGCGGCGGAGCTGGCTGGGTGGGACGCCCGGGACGCGCTGCGCGGCGACGGCCGGATCCGGCGCGGCATGGGCTGCGCGAGCCAGTACTGGTGGGGCAGCGGCGCGCCGCCGGCGTATGCCGAGGTGCGCATCGGCGCGGCCGCGAAGCCGGTGCTGACCGTCGGGCTGCAGGATCTCGGGACGGGCGTCATCACGGCGTGCGCGGTGGTGGTCGCCGAGCGGCTCGGCATCCGCCCGGCCGACGTCACCGTGCGGGCCGGGGACACCGACCTGGCGGGGCACGGCCCGTTCTCGGGCGGCTCGATGACGCTCGCGTCGATCGCGCCTGCCGTCCGGTCGGCGGGCCACCACGTCCGCACGCAGCTGCTGGAGCTGGCGGCGGACATGTTCGAGATCTCGGCGGAGGACCTCGAGCTGGTGGACGGCGAGGTGCGCTCGGCCGACGGGACGCTCCACCACCCCATCCACGAGGTGACCGGGAAGCTGGGCAACGCGTGGGTCACCGGGTCAGGCTCGCGGGCGCCCAACCCCGACGGGATGGCGGTGAACACGTTCGGATGCCAGATCGCGCAGGTGGCGGTGGACACGCTGACCGGCCTGGTCACGGTCGAGCGGATCGTCGCCGTGCACGATGTCGGCCGGATCGTCAACCCGATGGGCGCCCGAAGCCAGGTGCTGGGCGGCATCCTGCAGGGGATCGGCTTCGCACTGAGCGAGGAGCGGGTGGTCGATCCGACCACCGGCACGGTCGTCAACGCCGGCCTCGAGGACTACAAGGTGCCGACCATGGCCGACATGCCCGAGGTCGTCTGCCAGTTCGTCGGCGAGCCCGACCCACGGCTTGCGCTGGGAGTGAAGGGACTGGGCGAGCCGCCGGTGATCCCGACCGCGGGCGCCATCGGCAATGCGATCGCGCACGCGCTCGGAATGCGCCTGCGCGAGGCGCCCTACACGCCCCGCCGTGTGCTGGAGGCGCTCGGATGAGGACGTTCGCCTACGTGCGGCCCGGAGTGATCGACGCGGCGGCGGCTGCGCTCACGCGCCAGGACGCACGGGCGATGGGCGGGGGCACGGACCTGCTGACCCAGCAGGACCGCGGCATCCTGCCTGCCGAGGCCGTGATCGACCTGCGCGGCCTCGGGCTTTCGGCGATCGACGACTTCGACGACGGGCTGCGGATCGGGGCGACGGCGACGCTGGCGGACATCGGGCGGCACCCGGCCGTCACGGAGCGGTTCACGGTGCTCGACGAGGCGATCGCGGCCGCGGCGTCGCCGCAGCTGCGCGAGATGGGCACCGTCGCCGGGAACCTCTGCCAGCAGGTGCGGTGCTGGTACTACCGGCATCCGGATCTGACGTGCTGGCTGAAGGGGGGCGATACCTGCTACGCCCAGATCGGCGACCACCGCAAGCACGGCCTGGAGCCGGGCGACTGCATCTCGGTGGCCCCGAGCGACCTGGCCGCGGCCCTGATCGCGCTGGACGCGACGGTCGAAACGAGCCGGCGGCCGGAGGGGCTTCCGCTGGCCGACCTCTACCGGCGCCCGACCGAGGACAACCGCTCGAACCTGACACTCGCAGCCGGCGAGTTCGTCACGTCGGTGACCATTCCGCGGACGCCCGACGTGAGCGCGTACGAGCGGGCCGGCGAGCGGCACGCATGGAGCTTCGCGCTGGCGGCCGTGGCCGCGGCGCGCACCGGGGACGAGCTGCGGATGGTCGCGATCGGCGTCGCGAACGTCCCGCGCCTGCTCGACCCGGCCGATCCGCTGGCGGGACTGCCAGGCCTCGAGCAGACGGCGTGGAAGCGCCGGCTCGTGCAGGGCCTGGCCGACCTTGCCCGCGAGCGGGTCCTGTCGCCGGCCGCGGGCTGACGCCGGCCGGACGCGATCCTCGGGCGTCGGTGCAGGCTCGCCGCCGTCACGCCGCCCGTTGCTTGACGCCGGCCGCCGTGCGCCGGCCGCTGCGCGCGCTCCACGCGCGTGTCGGCTCCTGTGACGCTCAGCGGAGCTCGACGAGCACGGGCTCGAGCGGCCCCGCGCCGACCACCAGGCGGGCGACCGTCGGCGCGGCGGCGCGGCGCTTCCACGTGGGGCTCCCCGGGTTCAGGAAACGCACGCCGTCGACCAGCTCGTTCACCGGCTGGTGGGAATGCGCGAACACGATCATGCCGGCATCCGGGAAGCGGGCCCGCAGGCGCCGCTCGCGGCCGTCCCGTGGCCCCGAGTCGTGCACCATCGCAACGGCCACGCCGCCGAGCTCGAGCCCGAGCGCCTCGGGCAGCTGCTCGCGCAGCTCCCACCGGTCGATGTTCCCGCAGACCGCGCGCACCGGCGCGTGGGTCTCGAGCTCCGCCAGCGTGGCGGCCGACGTGATGTCCCCGCCGTGGAGGATCAGCTCTGCCCAGTCCAGGTGCGGCATCAGCGCCTCGGGCAGGGCCCGCGCGTGGTCGGGAACGTGGGTGTCGGCCAGGACGAGGAGGTTCACTGCGGCCGGGTGACCGCGCCCTCGCTGGCGCTCGACACGAGCGCCGCGTACTTCGCGAGCACGCCGGCGGTGTACCGCGGCGGCGGGGGCGTCCAGTCGCGCAGGCGCGCGGCGATCTCGTCGTCGCTCAGCTCGACCCGCAGCTCGCGCGCCGCGATGTCGAACTCGATCGTGTCGCCGTCCTGGACGATGGCGATCGGCCCGCCGTGGGCGGCCTCCGGCGTCACGTGGCCGGCCATGAGGCCGTGCGTGGCGCCCGAGAAGCGGCCGTCGGTGATCAGCGCGACGTCCTCCCCCAGCCCCTCGCCCACGATCGCCGCGGTCACGTGCAGCATCTCGCGCATTCCCGGGCCGCCCGCCGGCCCCTCGTAGCGGATCACCACCACGTCGCCGGCCTGGATCGACCGCTCCTTGACGGCCGCGAAGCACTCCTCCTCGGAGTCGAACACGCGCGCCGGCCCGCGGTGCGTGAGCCGCTCGTGACCGGCCAGCTTGACCACGCTGCCATCGGGCGAGAGGTTGCCGCGCAGCACCGCCAGCCCGCCCGTCGGCTTGATCGGCCGGTCGATCGGCACGACCACGGGCTGCCCGGGCGTCTCCACGGCCTGCTCGGCGATCTCGCCCAGCGTGCGGCCGTCGACCGTCCGCGCCGATGCGTGGATCAGATCGCGCTTGGCCAGCTCCCGCGCCACCAGCGCGACGCCGCCCGCGTCGAAGATGTCGGTCGCGACGTACCGCCCGCCCGGCTTCAGGCTTGCCACGATCGGCGTGCGCCCCGCGATCCGGTCGAAGTCGTCGATCGAGAACGGGATGCCCAGCTCGCTCGCGATCGCGAGGATGTGCAGCACGCCGTTGGTCGACCCGCCCGTCGCGGCGACCGAGGCGGCGGCGTTCTCGAGCGCCTCGCGCGTGACGATGTGCGATGGGCGGATGTCGTCCCGGACGAGCCGCATGACGAGCCGCCCGGCCTCCTCAGCCGCGTCGCCCTTGCCGCGGTTGAGCGCCGGGATGCCGTTCATCCCGCCCGGCGACAGGCCCAGGAACTCGAGCGCGGCCGACATCGTGTTCGCCGTGTACTGGCCGCCGCACGCTCCCGCACCGGGGCACGCGGCGGACTCGACCTCGTGCAGCTCCTCGGCGTCGATCCGCTCGGCCGCATAGGCGCCGATCGCCTCGAAGACGTCCTGGATGGTGATGTCACGGCCGCGGAAGGTGCCCGGCGCGATCGAGCCGTTGTAGAGCACGAGCCCGGGGACGTCGAGCCGGCAGAGCGCCATCGCGGCCGCCGGGATGGTCTTGTCGCAGCCCACGAGGCAGACGACGCCGTCCATCAGATGACCGCGCACGACCAGCTCGATCGAGTCGGCGATCACCTCGCGGCTGACCAGCGAGGCGCGCATCCCCTCGGTGCCCATCGAGACGCCGTCCGAGACCGAGATCGTGTTGAACTCCATCGGCGTACCGCCCGCGGCGCGGATGCCCTCCTTGACGCGCCGGGCCAGCTCGCGCTGGTTGAAGTTGCACGGCATCGTCTCGATCCAGGTGGTGGAGACGCCCACCAGCGGCCGGGCGAGGTCGTCGTCCGTGAAGCCGATGCCCTTCAGCATCGCGCGGGCTGCGGCCCGGTCGGGCCCGTCGGTGAGCGCGGCGCTGTGGCGCTTGGCCGGGTCGGACGGGCGGTCGTACGGGTTACTCAACCGCGGTCACGACCTTGATCCCCCAGGCTGCGCCCGAGGCGAACAACTCGTCCGGGTCGACGTCGTCGGCGTAGCCGATCACGTGCTGCTCGGGGTTGTCGCGCGTCGACCCGAGCACGACCCGCCGGGTGACCCCGCCCGCCGGGCGCGCGAGATGATCGCCGCGCTCACGCGCCGCCTCCGCCTCCTCGGCGGCCGGTCCCTCGGCATAGCCCTTGCCCATAGGCGGGCAAGTGTACCGGGAAGCGCCCCTTCCCTCGGCCGCTCAGGCGGACGCGGCGGCGATCATCGCGCGCAGCTCGCCGGCCGCGACCGGCGAGCCGGGCGTGTCGGCCAGCTCGGCCCTCGACATCGCCCGTTCCACCACCGCGTCGACAAGGCGCGGGTCGATCGGCACGCGCACCCGCCCGCCCAGCTCGTCCACGCGTTCGGCGAGGTGCTCGACCGAGGTGCCGAGCGCGGGAGCGAGCGGTGCGAGCGCCTCGCCGGCGCGCGGCAGCATCGTGCGGATCGTCTGCGGGAGCATCGCCGCGTTCGTCTGCGCGTGGCCGGTGCCACAGGTGCGCACGATCGTCTGGCAGAGGACGTGGTGAAGCGCGTATCCCGCCGAGTCGACGGCGTACCCGCACAGCAGCGAGCCGAGCGCGCGGTCATCGCCCGCGAGCAGCGTGGCCCCGCGCAGCGCGAGCATCGTGGCGACCGGGTTCGCGCGCGGCCCGTAGAGCGCCTCCACCCCGTGGGCGAGAGCGTTCAGCGTGCTCGCGCGGAGTGCCGCCTCGGGGAGCGAGCACATCAGCGCCGGGTCGGCCACCACGAGCACCGGACGCACGGACGGGCGCGCCTCCATCCCGGCGATCTTGCGATGCAGCAGCGTCATCTCGGCCCCGGAGAGCGTCGTCGGCACGGCGCACACCGCTCCCCCGCGCGCGGACGCGAGCGCCTTGGCGACGTCGACCACCCGGCCTCCGCCCCACGCGACGAGGCGTCCGACCGTGACGCGGTCGAGCAGCGCGGCAGCCAGGTCGGGCACCTGGCCGTCGCCGACGTGCAGTGCCGGCATGACGCCGGGGTCGGCCCGCTCGCTGGTGATCATCTGGGCGTCCGAGTCCCACCCGAAGCGGTGCAGGATCGCAGTCGCGTCGTCGCCATAGGCAACGGCCCGGTCGCCGTCGCGCCAGACCCAGCCGCTCATCGCCGCACCTGCGCCGTCGCGACGCCGCCCACGACGAGCGCCCCGCCGGCGATCAGCCATCCGGTCACCCGCTCGTCCAGCGTCAGTGCGCCGATTGCGACGGCGAGCGGCGGCACGCCGTAGAGGTACGCCACCGTCCGGGAGGCATCGATCCGGCCGAGCGCAACCGTCCAGGCGATGTATGCGAAGAGCGTGCATGCAAGACCGAGGTAGAGCAGCAGCATCACGTCCAGCGCGCCGAGGCCGCGGAGATCGTCGACCGCGCCGGGACGCAGCAGCGCAAGCAGCGGCACCGTGCCGATCAGGCTTGCGGCCGAGCTGACGGCGATCGTCCCTGCACGGGCCACGAGCGGCTTCACGAGGACGTTGTACATGGCGAACGAGAGGGCGGAGACGAGAACCAGCACCGGCCCCTTCGCGGCATGCACCGAGACGGTCTCGCCCGACCCGAGGGTGATCACGACCACGACGCCGGCGAAGGCGACCGCCAGGCCCGCGGCGCGCCAGGCCGAGAAGCGCTCGAGCCGCAGCAGGATCGCCAGCGCGAGCGTGATGCCCGGAGCCGTGCCGATGACCACGGCTGCCGTGCCGGCCGTCGTGTGGAGCTCGCCGTCATTGAGGGCGAGGTGGTACACGGTCACGGTGAGCAGGCCGGCCACGGCGATCCGGAGCAGGTCGCGCCTCGCGATCCCCGGAAGCCCGCCCGAGGCGCGAAGTGCCACGCCGAATCCCGGGGCAGCGAGCAGATAGCGGCCGGCGGCGATCTCCGGCCCGGTCAGCCCCGCCTCGAGCAGGTGCTTGATGGCGGCGAAGGCGCCCGCCCAGAGGACGACCACCGAGGCCAGCGCCAGATGGGCGCGGCGCTGTTTCAGATGAGGTCTCCGACCCAGGCGGCCAGCTCGGGCAGGAACGCCGGATCGACGGTGTGCGGCAGCGGCGACTCGCGGTAGGTCACCGCCGCACCGGCCGCGGTGAGCCGGTCGCGCGCCTGACGCCCCCACTCGACGCCGATCACCTGGTCTTGGCTGCCGTGACCGATGGCGACGGGGTACCCGTCGAGCGCGTCCAGGTCGAGCTCGAACCCGGGCACCGTGGGCATGAAGCCGGACAGGCCGATGATCCCGGCGGGCCGCGGCCGGCCGGCGCCGAGGCCCAGCGCCCACGACATCACGCAGCCCTGCGAGAACCCGCCGAGCACCGTGCGGTCCCAGGACACGCCGGTCGTCTCGGGAAGGCCGTCGAGCCAGGCGCCAGCGGCGTCCATCGTGGGCAGGAAGGTCGCCGGATCGGGGGTGCCGATCCCGCCCAATGCATACCAGTGCCGGCCCCCGGGCGGGAGGGCCAACGGCGCGCGCGGGGTGATGCCGACGAGGCGCCGCTGCGGGTCGAGAGCGTCCAGCAGCGGCTGCAGGTCGAGCTCGTCCGACCCGCGCCCGTGGAGCAGGACCAGCGCTCCCTGCGGCTCGCCGGCGGCAGGGCGTGTGACTGCCGTGATCGGATCCACGATCTGAGAGAGTAGCGGCATGGCGAACAGCAAACGGATCGAGATCCGGTGGCGGGATCTCGACGGCTTCGGCCACGTCAACAACGCGGTCTTCCTCACCTACCTCGAGGAGGCCCGGGACGAGTTCTACACCGGGCTGCTGGCCTGGGAGACCGTCAACCGGATGGTGCTGCGGCACACGACCGTGGACTTCCGCCGCAGCCTGGTGCAGTCCGACGACCTGGTCGACGTCTCGCTGAAGGTGCTTCGCATCGGCTCGTCGAGCGTGGTCACCGAGGAGACGGTCACGTCCGTCGCGACCGGAGAGATCGCCGCGGTCGCGGAGTCGGTGATGGTGCACTGCGACCAGGCTCGCGAGCGCGCGGAACCGTTTCCGGACGATGCCCGCGCACTGCTCGAGGCGCAGCTGTGACGCACGTTGTCCATTGGGACGACGTCGGCGGGCGCGATCGCGAGGCGGGCGACATCCACGCCACCTGGTTCGACCTCGGCGGCGCGGCCGGCAGCGACCGGGTCGGCGTGAACCGGATACGCATCCACCCCGGCCGGCGGGCGACGCCGGCGCACGTCCACGGCGCGGAGGAGGAGATCTTCCACGTGGTCGGCGGGTCCGGGCTGCTCTGGCAGGACGGCACGACCTGCCGCGTCGGCGCGGGCGACACGATCGTGCACGTGGCCGGTCGCGAGACGCACACGCTGCGCGCTGGTCCGGACGGCCTCGACGTGCTCGCGTTCGGCATGCGGGTGCCGGTCGAGCTCTGCTACCTGCCGCGAGCCGGCCACTCGTGGGCGGGCCCGACGGTGGTGGCAAGCCCCGGGCTGCAGAACCTGTTTCGGCTCGACGACGACGCCGGGGACTTCCCGTTCCCGGACCCGGGCGAGCGGTTTCCCAACGTCGTCCGGATCGACGATGTCGAGCCGATGGCGAGCGGCCCCCCTGGCCGCACGCGTCTCGACCTCGGCTCCGCCGGCGGGTCTCACCGCACGGGGCTGAAGCATGTGCGGTCTGATGTCGGGAAGCTGATCTGCGTGCCGCACTGCCACTCGGCTGAGGAGGAGCTGTTCGTCGTCCTCGAGGGCGACGGCACGTGCGAGCTGGGGGATGAGGTGTTCCCGGTGCGGCGCGGGAGCGTGATCGCGCGCCCGGCCGGTACGGGCGTCGCGCACGCGATCCGCGCCGGGTCGTCGGGGATCGGCGTGCTGGCATACGGCACGCGCGAGCCGTCGGACATCTGCTTCTACCCGCGATCGGGCAAGGTCTACATCTGCGGGGTCGGCGTGATCGGCCGGCTCGAGCAGCTCGACTACTGGGAGGGCGAGGAGCTCTAGCCCTCGGGTCGGAGGTGTCACGGCACCCCAATTCTTGGAGACCAAGTCGTTCAGGCCGGCCGTTGGCCGGCCGTGACGCCGCCGCCAGGAAGATCACGGGCGAGGCGGCGCCGCCTTCACCCGCGAACCGGCGTGGTTGCACCAATCCGGGCGATCGTCACAGCACCCGTGACGCCCAGCGCCAATCATTGGAGACCACGTCGTTCCGGCCGGCCGTAGGCCGGCCGTGACGGGCACGTGACAAAGGCTCCTGCCGCGGCGGCGCGACCTTCACCCGCGAAGGGGGTGGTTGCACCGACCCGGGCGATCGTCACAGCACCCGTGACGCCCAGCGCCAATTATTGGAGACCAAGTCGTTCCGGCCGGCCGTAGGCCGGCCGTGACGGGCACGTGACAAAGGCTCCTGCCGCGGCGGCGCGACCTTCACCCGCGAAGGGGGTGGTTGCACCGATCCGGGCGATCGTCACAGCACCCGTGACGCCCAGCGCCAATTATTGGAGACCAAGTCGTTCCGGCCGGCCGTTGGCCGGCCGTGACGGGCGCGTGACGGTCAGTAGAGCGATGACGCGAGCTGGCGGCGATAGCGCAGCGCCAGCGGATGGTTCTGCCCGAGCTCCGCGAACACGCCCACCATCACCCTCCGCAGCCGGTCGCGCTCGTCGCCGGTCGCCGACCGGATCGCCTCGAGCAGCAGCGCCAACCCCCGCTCGTGGTCGCCCTCCGCGATCGCCGCCAGCGCCGGCCCGGATGCGTCGTCGCCGGCGAGCTCCAGCCGCGCGAGCGCCGCCAGCGCTGCCGGATGACCCGGCTCGAGCGCGATCGCCCTGCGCAGCGACTCCTCGTCGCCCAGCTCCACCAGCCGGTCGGCCTCGCTGGGAAGCAGCCCCCGCAGGAACGCATCCACGGACTGGCGCGGCACCGCCCCCGTGAACTGATCCACCATGCGCCCGTCCCTGAATGCCTTGACCGCCGGGATGCCCTGCACCCGGTATTCCATCGCGGTGCGCGGGCTGGCGTCCACGTCCACTTTCACCAACTCCACCTGGCCGTCGAGCGCCCCGACGGCCTCCTCCAGCACGGGCGTCAGCTGGCGGCACGGACCGCACCACGCCGCCCAGAAGTCCACGACCACCGGCACCTCGTGCGACCGGTCGATGACGTCGCGGGCGAACGTCTCGTCCGTCGCGTCGCCGCTCACTGCCCCGGCTCCTCGCCGCCCTGCTCGCGCAGGTACCGCTCGAAGTCGCGCGCGAGATCCTCCCCGGTCGGCGGGTCCTCCGCGTCGGCGGCCGACTCGAGCTGCTCGACGTAGCCCGCCAGCTCCGGATCCTCCGCGACCGCGGCCGCGACCCGGACGGCGTACTCGCTCGCCGCGCGGACGAGCTCGCCGCTCGGCCCCGGCGTCCCGACCAGGTCCGACAGCCGCTCGAGCAGCGCCACCGCAGCCCGCGGGTTCGGCGTGGCAGAGATGTAGTGCGGCGTTGCCGCCCACAGGCTCGCCGAGCGCAGGCCGGCGCGGCCGCAGGCGTCGTGCAGCACGCCGACGATCCCCGTCGGCCCCTCGTAGTTCGACCGGGTCAGCGCGAGGCGCGCGATCAGCTCCTCGTCGGATGCCGTCGAGGACACCGGCACCGGCCGCGTGTGCGGCGTGTCTGCCAGCAGCGCGCCGAGCGTGATCACCAGCTCGACGCCCATCTGCTGGGCGAGCCCGCAGATCGCGTCGGTGTACGCGCGCCACCGCATGTTCGGCTCGGGCCCGAGCACGATCACAACGTCGTCCTCCTCCGAGGCCAGCATCTCGGTCTCGGGCCACTCGACCTTGCGCACCTGGCCGTCGAGCAGGGTCACCGTCGGCCGCGTCTGCTGGTAGTCCACGAACGGGTCCGGGTCGATCACCGCGAACCGCTCGGCGGACGTCGCGACCCGCAGGTAGCCGGCCGCCAGACTGGCCGCGCCGCCCGCGTCATTCCACCCCTGGAAGGCGGCGATCATGGTCGGCGCCCGCAGGCGCGGGGTCGATTCGATCGTGATGTGCTCCACCTCGGCAGTGTCGCACACGCACGCGAAACGCCGATACTACGCGCGTGACGGCGGCCGACGTGATCGTGATCCTCTGGGTGGCGATGTCGGCGCTGGTCGGCTTCCGCCGCGGACTCGCCGCCCAAGCGCTCGCCCTCGGCGGCTTCGCGCTCGGTGCCTGGGTCGGGTCGCGGGTCGCCCCGCACGCGCTCACCTCCGGCGCCCGCGTGGACTGGCAGCCGGTCGCCGCGCTGGTCGGCGCCATCGCCTGCGGCGCGATCGCCCAGATGGCGACCGCGCCGATCGCCACCCTCATCCGCCGCCGTGTCCTGCTCGGCCCTCTCGCCACCGCGGACGGCGCCGGAGGCCTGCTGGTCGGGGCGGCGCTCGGCCTCGGCGTCGCCTGGCTGCTCGCCGTCACCGCGCTCCAGCAGCCGGAGCTGGGACTTCGCCGCACGGTGCAGGCCTCCGCCATCCTCCCCCGCCTCGTCCGCTGGCTGCCTGCGCAATCCCTGCTCGACGCGATCGCGCGGTTCGACCAGCTTCCCGTCCTCGCCGGCCGCGGCGTCACCTCCCTTCCGCCGCCCGATCGCACGGTGCCCGTCTCGGCCGCAGTCCGGCGGGCCGAGCGGAGCGTGCTGCTGGTCGAGGGAACCTCGTGCGGACTCACGCTCCAGGGCACCGGCTGGGTGGTACAGGCGGGGCTCGTGGTCACGAACGCGCACGTGATCGCGGGCGAGCACGACACCCGCGTGATCACGCACGAAGGCAGCCTGAGCGCACGCCCGGTCTACGTCAGCGCGTCGCACGACGTCGCGCTGCTGCAGGTGCCGGGCCTGCGCGAACGCCCACTGGCCCGGCGCGGAGACGTGGCCGGCGGGACCGGTGTGGCGCTGGTGGGCTACCCCGGCGGCGGCCCGCTCACCGCGGCGCCCGGCCGGATCGGCTCTCCCGCGCTGATCGTCACGCGCAACGCGTACGAGCAGGGGGTCGTCCAGCGCACCGTCGTCCCGCTTCGCGGATCCGTGCGCCACGGCGACAGCGGCGGCCCGGTGCTCGACCGGCGCGGGCGGGTGGTCGCCATGATGTTCGCCGCCGCGGAGGGCGGCGGAGGTGGGTACGGCGTCACCGTTGCCGACGTGGACGACGCGATCGCGCACCGCGGTGGGCACGTCGACACCGGCCCCTGCGTGGGCTGACGGCGCCCTTCACAGCCCGCGGAGGAGCAGTCTCGCACCCTGTGGGTGGATCCGCCGCAGCGCCTCGCCGAGCGCCTCCAGGGCCGCGAGGTTGTGGCCCTCGAGGAAGTCGTCCACGTGCCGCAGCGCGATCTGCATGCCGCCGGCCAGCGGCTCGAAGCCCTCGTGGCCCTTCAGGGGGTTGACCCACATGAGCGTGTCCGCCTGCCGCGAGATGGTCGACAGCTGGGCGTCGAGCACCGAGAGGTCGCCGCGCTCCCAGCCGTCGGAGGCGACCACGACCACCGCGCCGCGCGTCAGCCCGCGGCGGCCGAACACCCGGTTGTACGCAGCCAGGGACTCCCCGATCCGCGTGCCGCCGCCCCAGTCCGACAGGGCCATGCTGGCCCGCGCGAGGGCGACGTCGGGATCGCGGCCGGCCAGATGCGGCGTCAGGCGGGTCAGCCGCGTGCCGAACGCGAACGCCTCCACGTACCGGGCGGCGCCCTCCCGCGCCGAGAGCGCCTGGAGGAACATCACGAGCGCGCGCGCGTACGGCTCCATCGAGCCGGACACGTCCACGAGCACGACCAGCTTGCGCGGCACCAGCTTGGGACGCCGCCACTCCCGCTCCAGCGGGATCCCGTCGGAGCGCATCGACTGGCGCAGCGTGCGGCGCTGATCGAGCACGCCGCCGCCGTGGGCCGGCTCGAGCCGCCGCGAGCGCCGCAGCGGGTGCAGCGCCGCCAGGTCGTCCATCAGCCGCCGCACGCGGCGCAGCTCGTCCGGCGACATGTCGGCGAAGTCGCGGCGCCGCAGCACCTCGTGGTCGGCCGCGGAGATGCCGCGCAGCTCGTCATCGTCTGCCGGCTCCTCGCCGTCGTCCTCCTCCGGCTCGGTGGCACCGGCCTCGCCCGGCGGCCGCAGCTCCGGGAGGGCGACCGCGTCGGCCCGCTCCAGCCGGCGCGGCTCACGCTCCCAGAACGCCTGGAACGCCGCATCGAAGACGGCGAGGTGGTCGTGCCGGGAGACGAGCGTGCAGCGCAGCGCGTGGTACACCTGGTCGCGGTCGGCGAGGTCGACGAGCTCCAGCCCGCGCATCGCGTCCTGCAGCCGGCCCGGGCCGACCTCCATGCCGGCCTCGCGCAGGATCCGGCCGAACGTGACCAGCTTGCGGGTGACCGCGTCGCCGGGGCTCATCCGCCGCGGACTTCGCCGACCAGCTCCCGCAGGCCGGCATCGCGCACGCGCTCGATGTCTTCGTGGTACTTCAGCACCGACCCGAGCGTCGCGTCGACGACGCCCGCGTCCAGCTCCTCCTGCCCCAGGGCGAGCAGCGCCTGCGTCCAGTCGATCGTCTCGGCCACGCCGGGCGCCTTCGCGAGGTCGAGCGCCCGCAGCTGCTGCACGAACGCGGCGGCCTGCGCGGCGAGCCGCTCCGGCACGCCCGGGACGCGGGCGCGCACGATCTCGATCTCGCGCTCGAGCGACGGGTGCCCGATCCAGTGGTACAGGCACCGCCGCTTGAGCGCGTCGTGCAGCTCGCGCGTCCGGTTGGAGGTGAGGATCACCGGCGGCCGGCGCTCGGCGCGGATCGTGCCGATCTCGGGGATCGTCACCTGGAAATCGGACAGCAGCTCGAGCAGGAACGCCTCGAACTCGTCGTCGGCGCGGTCGATCTCGTCGATCAGCAGCACCGGGGGCTGCGGGTCGCTGTTCTCGATCGCGTCGAGCAGCGGGCGGCGCTCCAGGAACTCGGGACCGAACAGCTCGTGCAGCCGCTCCTTGCCCCCGACCGCCTGGGCGGCCTCGAGCGTGCGGATGTACAGCAGCTGGCGGGTGTAGCTCCAGTCGTAGAGCGCGTGGGCGACGTCGATGCCCTCGTAGCACTGGAGCCGGATCAGGCGGCCGCCGGTGACGGCGGCGAGCACCTTGGCGAGCTCGGTCTTCCCGACCCCCGCCTCGCCCTCGAGCAGCAGCGGCTTCTCGAGCGCGAGCGAGAGGTGAAGCACGGTGGCGAGGCCCCGATCGGCCAGGTAGGCGTGCTCGCGGAGCGCTTCCGACAGCTCGTCGACGGTGTGCGGCGTCATCGAGTCAGGGTACCAGCGAAGGTTCAGCTGCTAGGCGGTAATGCCGGGCGCCGACGTGTGGGTGTTGTCGATGCCCCCGTCGATCACGATCGTCTGCCCGGTGATGTACCGGGCCCTGGGCGAGGCGAGGAACGCGATCGTGTCCCCCACCTCCTCGGCCGTGCCCAGCCGCCCCATCGGCACGAGCGCCGCGAGCTGCTCGAGGTCGTCGCCGTACCGGCGCATGCCCTCGGTGTCGATCCACCCCGGCGCCACGCAGACGATCCCGATGTCGTGCTTGCCCCACTCGAGCGAGAGCACCCGGGCGACCGCCTCCGTCCCCGCCCGGGCGGCGGACGAGTGCACCATGCCGGCGATGCCGCGCGTTGGGCACAGCACGACCGAGACGATGCGGCCGCCGCCGTTGCCGATCATCCAGCGCTTCGCCACCTGCTGCGTGAGGTACCACGGTGCGTCGAGGTTGAGGCGGCGCACGGCGGCCCACCCGTTCGGGGTGATGTCCTCGGCCGGCGCCATGAACTGCCCGCCCGCGTTGTTGACCAGCACGTCGATGCGGCCGAAGCGCTCGAGTGCGAGGTCGATCAGGCGGTCGGCGACCTCCTGCTCGCGGATGTCGCCGGCCAGCGCGGCGCATTCCTGCTCGCCGATCTCGGCCCGCACCGCGTCGAGCGGCTCCTGCCTGCGCCCGGCGATCACCAGCCTGCAGCCATCGCGGTGCAGCGCCAGCGCCGTCGCCCGCCCGATGCCGGTGCCGCCTCCGGTGACGATCGCGACGCGGGTCACGCGTCCGCCCGATAGCTGTCCGCCGAGTGCGCGAGCATGCCCTGCGCAAGCTTCTCGGCGGCCAGCGAACCGGCCAGCGACATCTCGGCCGACCGGTCGATCAGGTCGCGTGTCACCTGGAGCGAGATCTGCGGCTGCTCGGCCATCTTCTGCGCCCACTCGAGCGCCGCATCCTCGGCCTCGCCGGCCGGGACGACGCGGTTGACGACGCCCAGCTCGAGCGCCCGCGCGGCATCGAACCGCTCGCCGAGCAGGATCAGCTCCTTCGCCCGCGCCGTGCCGAGCAGGCGCACCAGCCGCGTCATGCCGCCGGCGCTGGGAAGGATGCCGAGCGACACCTCGGGCAGCCCGAAGCGGGCCGTCTCGTCGGCGATGCGCAGGTCGGCGCTCAGAGCCAGCTCGAGGCCGCCGCCGATCGCCCAGCCGGAGATGGCCGCGATCGACGGCTGCGGGATCGCCGGGAGCAGCTCCCAGATCCGGCCCTGGTCGCGGTAGTAGCGCATCGTCTCCTCGGGGCTGGGGTCGGTGAACTCGGTCAGGTCGGCTCCCGCCGAGAACGCCTTCGCCGAGCCGGCGATCACGACCACCCTGCTGCCCGAGACCTGGTCGGACGCGATCGCCTCGATCAGCTCGGCGGCCAGCTCGGAGCTGAGCGCGTTCAGCTTCGCCTCCCGCTGGAGGCGTACGACGCAGACGTCGCCGTGGCGCGTCGTCGAGACGAGATCGCCGCTCATGGCGGGCGACGATAGCCGACCGGCACGGCGCCATGCCGATGGTTCAGTCTCGCGCGCGCGATGCCGATACATCTGCCACATGTCCGGCCGGCGCCGCACCCCCGAGCGCGACCGGCGCGAAATCGAAGTCCTGCACCGCGTCGCAGTCGCCCTCTCGCAATCGCTCTCGACCAGCGAGGTGCTGCGCGCGCTCACGCGCGAGCTCGTCCAGGGAATCGACCGGGCCTCGGAGTGCGCGATCTCGATGTGGGACGAGCAGCGCGACCTCCTGATCGACGCGGCCGCCTACACGGTGCACGGCCCGCCGGCGTGGCCCCGCGGGCAGGTCGAGAATCCGCTCTCCGACTACCCCGCGACGCGCGAGCTGCTGCAGCGCGGGCGCGGCCACGGCGAGTACCGGATGTCGGACCCGGCGCTCTCGCCGAACGACCGCGAGGTGCTCGAGGTGTGGGCCTGGCGGTCGATGATCGAGCTGCCGCTGGTCGTCGAGGGCCGCTCCGTCGGGTTGATCGAGGTGGCCGACCACCGCTCGGCGCGGCGGTGGTCGCGCCGCGACATCGAGTTCTGCCAGACGGTCGCCAGCCAGGCGGCCTTGGCCGTGCGAAACGCGCAGCTGTACGAGGATCTGCAGCAGCGGGCCGACCGCGACTCGCTCACCGATCTGCTGAACCACCGCGCGTTCTACGAGCGCCTGAGCCAGGAGCTCGCCCGGGCCAGGCGCGACGGCTCGCGAGTGGGCGTGATCGCACTCGACCTCGACGACTTCAAGGCGATCAACGACTCGCAGGGGCACCTGGCCGGGGACAAGGTGCTCGCCTTGACGGCCGCGGCGATCCGCAGCTGCTCCCGGCAGAGCGACGTCGGCGGCCGGCTGGGCGGCGACGAGTTCGCGCTGATCCTGCCCGGCGCCGGACCGGAGATCGAGCTGGTCGCCCGGCGGATGCTGGCCACCGTCTCCCGCAAGGCCGGCGTCTCGGCGTCGCTTGGCATCGCGCTGGCGGAGCCGGACGACGTCGATGCCCTGCTCGTCATGGGCCGGGCCGACCGCTCGCTGATCGAGGCGAAGCGGGCCGGCAAGCGCACCTTCAGGCTGTCGGCATGACCAGGCGCTTCGCACCCAGCCAGCGCGACCGCCGCGAGCTCGAGGTGCTCCACCGCCTGGCGGTGGAGCTGCCGCGCACGTCGTCGCTCGTCAGCGTCACCGACATGCTTGCGACCGAGCTCGTCCAGGGCGTGGAGCGGGTGAGCGAGTGCACGATCTCCTCATGGAGCGCCGAGGACGACGCGCTCCTCATCCTCTCGGTGTACGACGAGGAATCGGGAATCGTCGACAGCCACCGCGGCGACCGGTTCCCGCTCACCGACTGGCCCCAGAACCGGACGCTGCTCGAGGAGGGCAGGGCCTTCTGCGAGTACCACCACGACGACCCGGACTGGAACGACGTGGTCCGCGGCCAGGTGGCCGAGTGGGGCTGGAGAAGCTGGGTCGCGCTGCCGCTGGTGGTCGAGAACCGGTCGGTCGGGCTGATCGAGGTGGCGGACTACGCGGGCGACGACCGCTGGTCGCCGCGCGATGTCGCGTTCTGCCAGACGATCTCGAGCCATGCCGCGATGGCCGTGCGCAACGCCGAGCTGCACGACCACGTGCGCCGCCAGGTGCTCCAGGACGCGCTGACGGGCCTGCTCAACCACCGCGGCCTGCACGAGCGGGTCGAGGCGGAGCTCGCGTCCGCCCAGCTGCGCGGCGGAGAGCTGGCCGTGATCGCGATCGACCTCGACGACTTCCGCATGGTCAACGACCGCGAGGGCCATCTCGCAGGCGACCGCATGCTGCGGCGGGTCGCCGAGACGCTTCGCGAGGCGTGCCGTGAGGGCGACGCGGCCGGCCGCGTCGGCGGCGATGCGTTCGTGCTGGTGCTGCCGGGGCTGGGCGAGGAGGCCGAGGCGGTGGCGCGGCGGCTGGTGACGCAGATCGCACGGCGCACCGGCACGTCGGTGTCGGCCGGCGTCTCCTCCATGCGGCCCGGCGAGCTGGACGCGATCTCGCTGATCGACCGCGCCCACCGCGGCCTGGCGGAGGCCAAGCTCGCGGGCAAGGACACGTTCCGGCTCTCCGCGTAGATACCGAGGTCTACCCTGCGAAGCGTGCTCCGCTCGCTGGTCTGCTGCTCGCTGATCGTCCTGGCCGCGGCGTGCAACGGGGGCAACGGATCCGGCAGCGCCGCATCCACGCCGGCAACGCAGGGCGGCGGCCGGCTCGCGCTCGAGCCCGTGGCGACCGGCCTCGATTCGCCCGTCGACGTCGCCGCCGTGCCCGGCACGAGCGACCTCGCGGTCGTCGAGAAGTCCGGACGGCTGCTCGTCCTGCGAGACGGGCGGCCGCTGCCCCGGCCGCTGCTCGACCTGCGCGGAAAGGTGTCGACCGGGAGCGAGCAGGGGCTGCTGTCCGTGGCGTTCGACCCTCGGTACGAGCGCACCCACCTGGCGTACGTCGACTACACGGATCTCGCCGGCGACACGCACATCGCCAGGCTGGACACCACCACGGGCCGGCTGACGACCCTCCTGTTCGTGAACCAGCCCTATGCGAATCACAATGGAGGCGGCCTGGCGTTCGGCCCGGACGGCCTGCTCTATGTCGGCATGGGCGACGGCGGTAGCGAGGGCGACCCGCAGGGCAACGGCCAGAACCGCGGCGCGCTGCTCGCCAAGATCCTGCGGCTCGACGTGCACCGTCAGGGCGGCGCCCCCGAGCGCTATGCCTATGGCGTGCGCAATCCGTGGCGGATCGCCTTCGACTCCCAGAGCGGAGACCTCTGGATCGGGGACGTCGGCCAGAACCGGTGGGAGGAGATCGACCGCCTGCCGGCGGGCACCCCGCCCGGCTCGAACCTCGGCTGGAATGCGTACGAGGCACGCGAGCCGTACCACGGTCAGCCCGCGGACCGGTCGCGGCTGGTCTGGCCGGTCGCCGCGTATTCGCACGACGTCGGCTGCTCCGTCACGGGCGGCGTCGTGGTGCGTGGCGGGCCGGTGCGGCAGCTGCGTGGGGCGTATGTCTACGGCGACTTCTGCAGCGGCCGGCTGTGGGCTCTGCACGCGCAGGGCGGCCGTCCGCGGTCGCTGGCGGTTCCCTCGCTCCAGGGGGTCGACGCCTTCGCGCAGGACGCGTCGGGCTCGCTGCTCGCGGTGACGCTGGGCGGACGTGTTGTCCGCTTCGTCACGAGGCGGTGAACGGCGAGCCGTCGGCGGATCTCGGCTCTACACTTACCGTCGACAACCGTGGAGGGTGACGCGATCCGCTGTCTGCTGCTTGACGCCACGATGCGACCGACCAGCCTCGTCTCGCGCGAGCGCGCGGTGACGCTCGTCGTCTGCGGCGGCGCCCAGGTGATCGCGGAGGACGAGTCAGTCGTCTACCGGTCGCAGCGGCTCCGGCTGGCGCTGCCCGTGATCCTGCAGGTGCCGGCCTACGTCGAGCTGCGCCCGATCGTCAAGCACACGGTCGTCCGCCGCGTGCTGTTCTGCCGCGACAGCTGGCGGTGCGCCTACTGCGGACGCGAGGGAGGGCCCCGCGATCTCACCGTCGACCACGTCAAGCCGCTGTCACGGGGCGGGGAGCACCGGTGGGACAACGTCGTCTCGGCGTGCCGGCGATGCAACCACCGAAAGGGCAACCGCCTGCCGTGGGAGGCGGGCATGTACCCGCGAAACGTCCCGAAGCGGCCGGACATGGTGCAGGTCGCGTGGGCCGGACGGCTCACCCACCCCCTGCAGCGGCAGTACGTCGCACAGTGGCACAAGGTGCCCGAGGCGGTGCTCTAGCTCAGGCCTGCGCCGCGGCGCGGAGCGCGGCCTGCATCTGCGCCGCGACCGTTCCCGGCCGTCCGTCGCCCACCTGTGCGTCGTCGATGGAGACAACGGGCATGACCTCGCGCACGCTGGAGCTCGTGAAGACCTCCGCAGCACCCCGCAGGCGGTCGACGGCGAAGGCATCCTCGACCACCTGAAGGCCGCGGTCGCGAGCGGCGGCGAGCAGCGTGTCGCGCGTCACGCCGGCGAGGATGCCGAGGTCGAGCGACGGCGTGCACAGCACGTCGCCCTGCACGAACCAGACGTTGGACGTCGGCCCTTCGAGCACGATGTCCTCCGCCGACAGGAACAGCGCGTCGTCGGCACCGCGCCGGTTCGCCTCGCGCACCGCTGCCATGTTGACGGCATAGCTGGTCGATTTCACGCCCGGCAACAGCCACGGCGACGAGCGCCGGGCGTGCGCACCGATCGCGAGCTGCAGCGTCGCCAGCCGGACACCGCGGCTGCGGGTCTCCTCCAGGCCGCCCGGCAGCGCCGTGACCAGCGCGAAGCCGACACCCCGCTCGTCGTGCTCACGGCCGCCTGTCCACACGACGCGCAGGACGCAGTCCGGCGTTGCCGCGGCGGCCACGGCCTCGGCGGACAGGGGGCCCAGCCGTGCCGGGTCCGGGGCAGGCAGCCCCAGCACCTCGGCGGATCCGGCGAGGCGCTGGAGGTGGGCATCGAGGCGGAACGGCCGGCCGCCGTACACCCGCATCGTCTCGAAGGCAGCGCGGCCGCGCAGCACGCCCGCGTCGTCCGCATGCAGCCACGGCTGCGACGGGTCGACGACACCCTGCCCGAGCACCGCGAGCGCCAGCGGGTCCGGGGTCACGCCTCGAGGGAGTCGCGTGCCGGGTCGGCGGCCGGGTCTCCCGCCGGAAGCACGTCGTGCGACCACTCGCGCTGCTTCCACGCGGGCACCGGCGTCTCGCACTCCGCCCGCGGCACGAACCGCGACCGCTCCACGAGCCGCATCCGGTGGATGTACCGCGGGCAGTTGGGATAGACGCGCCGTGTGCGCACCCGGACGACCAGTTGCGCCTCCGGGTATTCCTCGCAGAGGGGGTCGTCCTCGTCGATGGTCGCCTCGCCCTCGACCCGCATGCGGCGCCGGCGCTCGAAGTCGATGAAGAGCAGGCCGACGTGCGGGTTCTCGAGCACGTTCCCGGCCGACAGGAACATCCCGTTGCCGTCGTAGACCGGGAAGGCGAGCGTATGCTCGTCCAGCACCCGCACGAACCCCGGCTCGCCGCCCTTGTAGCTGCAGGTCGGGTGTCCGTCGGCGTCCGCCGTCGCGAGGAAGAACATGTCCATGCGCTCGATGAACGCCCGGTCATCGTCGTCGACCGCGTCGCTGACCAGCCGCTCGTCGATGCGATCGGCGAGGCGCCGGGTGTCGAACCGGTCCTGCAGCCGGCGGCTGCCGTCGTGATAGGCCCGCGACATCGGGCTCTACACTAGCCGTGTGGCCGAGGGGTCGGAGAACGGCATGGTGGAGCTCTGGACGGACGGCGCCTGCTCGGGCAATCCCGGTCCCGGTGGATGGGGCGCCATCCTGCGCTGGAACGGCCACGAACGCGAGCTGTCGGGAGGGGAGCCGGAGACCACGAACAACCGGATGGAGCTGATGTCCGTGATCATGGGGCTCGCCGCCATCAGCCGGCCGATGGACGTCGTCGTCCACACCGACTCGGCGTACATCCAGCATGCCTTCACCAAGGGCTGGCTCGAGCAGTGGCAGCGGAACGGCTGGCGCACCGCCGCGAAGAAGCCGGTGAAGAACCAGGACCTCTGGCAGCGCCTGGCCGAGGAGGCGGGCCGCCACAGCGTGCGGTTCGAGCTCGTGCCCGGGCACTCGGGAATCGACCTCAACGAGCGCGCCGACCAGCTCGCGGTGGCGGAGCGCGAGCGCTACGCGCCGGCCCGATGACGGCCGAGGCGACGCCCCGCAAGCGGCACGCGCTGGATCTGTTCGACGGGATCGCGGCGGACTACGACCGCTGGGCCCAGATCCTCTCGTTCGGCAACGACCGCCGATGGCACGACCTGCTCGTCGACCGGCTCGACGTCGGCCCGGACTCGGTGGTCGCAGACGTCGCGACCGGCACCGCGGCGATCGCGATGGCGATCGCGTGGCGGCACGGCAGCCGCGTGATCGGGATCGACCAGAACGCCGCCATGCTGGAGACCGGGCGCCGGCGTGTGCACGCCGCCGGCCTGGAGCGCCGTATCGAGCTGCGGCACGGCGAGGCCGAGCGGCTGCCGCTCGACGACGGCTCGGTCGACGCGCTGGTGCACACGTACCTCCTGCGATACGTCGACGATCCGCCCGCGGTGCTGCGCGAGCTCGCGCGCCCGATCCGGCCGGGAGGGCAGATGGCGTCGCTCGAGTTCGGCGTGCCGGGCGGCCCCTGGTATCCGGCCTGGTGGGCGTGGACGCGGATCGGCCTGCCGGCGGGAGGGCTGCTGGCCGGCGACGGCTGGTATGCGACCGGGCGCTTCCTCGGCCCGAGCATCGAACGGTTCTGGCGCGAGCATCCTCTCGAGGAGGTGCTCGGCTGGTGGGCCGACGCCGGCATGGCCGCCATCACGGCGCAGCGCCTGTCGGTCGGCGGAGGTGTCATCATTCGCGGCACGAGGACATGACCACCAAGGAGGCCCAATGCCCGCAGTCGATCTCACCGCGCACCCCGCCAAGCCGACTCCGTTCGGCCGCTGGCAGCAGCTGAACGGGCCGCTCGGGCTCGAGTCGTTCGGCGTCAACGCGATCGTGTGCGAGCCGGGCGAGGACTTCGACATCAGCCACGACGAGGCCGAGACCGGGCATCAGGAGGTCTACGTGGTCGTCAGCGGCCGGGCCGCGTTCACCATCGGCGACGAGCGGATCGAGGCGGGACCGGGGACGGTCGTCTCGGCGCCGGATGCCTCGGTCAACCGCGCCTACGAGGCGCTCGAGCCGAACACGCGCATCGTCTGCGTGGGCGCCGCGCCGAGCGCGGCGCACCCGTACGGCGAGTGGATCGACGAGGCCGAGCCGGTCGGGCACTAGGCGCAGAACGAGGCGATCACGCGGTCGAGCGCCTCGACGCAGCGATCCAGCTGCGCGAGGTCGACCCATTCGACGGCGGCGTGCGCCCCCTCGCCGCCCGGCCCGAAGATCACGGTCGGAATGCCGGCGGCCGAGAAGATCGCGCTGTCGGCCCAGAACGGGACGCCGATCACGGGCGTCCCGGGGCCCAGCGCGTCCAGCGCGGCCTGGACGATCGGCGCCGCCTCGTCCACCTGGAACGGTTGGCGAACGAGCGTCGTGTGCAGCTCGGCGTCCAGCCGGTGGCCGGCCCCGGCGATGCCGTCGAGCAGCGCGGAGAGCTCCGCCTCAACCGTCTCGACCGTGTCGCCCGGCAGGGTGCGGCGCTCGAGCTGCAGGCGGCAGCGCTCGGGATAGGTCGACAGCTCGCGGCCGCCGTCGATGATCGACGCGTGCACCGACCCCGGCCCGAGCAACGGGTGCCCGGGGCCCTCGGCCAGCCGGGCGGAGAGCTCGTCGATCGCGACCAGGACGTGGCCCATGCGCGCGATCGCGTCGACGCCGTCCTGTGGACGCGACCCGTGCGCGGCCCTCCCCCTGACGACGATCTCGTGCCAGGTGAAGCCCTTGTGCGCGACCGCGACGACCATCTGCTCGCCGGTCGGCTCGGTGACGATCGCGCCGTCGGCGGTGACGGCCCGTGCGACGGTCTGGGCGCCCGCCGAGGCGAACTCCTCGTCGCAGACGGCGGCGACCACGACGTCGCCGCCGAGCCCGCGGCCGACGGCGCCCGCCGCAGCCGCCATGATCGCCGCAAGCCCGGCCTTCATGTCGTAGGCGCCGCGGCCGTACATTCGCTCGCCCTCCACCCGGGGGGTGAAGGGGTCGGTCATCCCGTCCACTCCGACCACGTCCATGTGCGCGTTCAGGAGCAGCGTCCTGCCGCCCCCGGCGCCGCGGGCGCGGGCGACCACGTTCGGGCGCCCCGGCTCGACCTCGGCGATGTCGACCTCGAGGCCGCGCGCCTCCAGCCAGCCGCCGACGAAGCGCGCGATCGCCGCCTCCCCCGCCCCGCCCGGCACGAGCGACGGGTTCACCGAGTCGATCGCGACCAGGTCGGCGAGCAGCGCGCGGGCGTCGTCCACCGCGCCACCCTACCGGGCCGGAGTCCGCTGGGGCTACCGCGCGTTCGCGGCGGCGTAGGCGTGGGCTTCGGCGACGACCTCGTCGAACGACACGCCGAGGCCCCGCTGGAACGCCTCCCGCACCTGCTGCTCGCTGTACTGCAGCCTGCGGTGGGACGCGTGCATCGCGTCGAATGCCCTGGCCAGCTTGCCGATGCCCGCGGGCCCGAACCGCTTGAGCATGACCGCCGCCATCGCCTGGCCGTCCTCGTAGCAGAGGTCGACCGCGGCCGGGTCGCTCAGGCCCCAGTCCGTCACGCGCGTCCGCCACACGGTCGCGCTCGGGAAGCTGCCGCGGGCATACGCGCGGGCGATGTTCGCGAGCGGGATGTGGTACCCGAGGCCGCGCAGGTACCGGTCCTGCTCCGTCATCGCCAGGCCTTCCAGCAGGCTGTGCGGCGCTCGGCCGAGGAATCCCCAGCTGGCCACGTGCGTCAGCTCGTGGGCGATCGTGCCGTCGCGCTCGAGCACGCTGCCCGGCTCCCACTCCGGCCACTCGATGTAGCAGATGCCGTTCAGGACGAAGCCCTGCGGCACCTCGGAGCGGCCCAGCCTGGCTCCCGACAGGGCCTCGCCCTGGTCCTTGCTGTCGACGACGAAGATGACCGCGTGCGACGCCGAGCGGTCGCGGCCGAAGAGCGCGGCGAGCCGCGGCATCACCTCCTCCGCGTCCGTGAGGATCTGGGTCGCGTCGTCCTGCGCCTCGGACGCCTCGTAGATGACCGTGGTGCGTGTGCCCGTCAGCACCGTAGGCTCGTGAAACAGCCGCAGGCCGTAGTCACGTATGTGGACGGATGGCCTGTCGGAGACGTCCGCCTGCACGCGCCAGGCTCCGCCGTCCCAGTGCGCCAGCATCACGCGCTCCCCGAGCTTCACCCAGGTGGACATCGGCGCCGGCGTAAAGCGGGCTTCGATCTTCACCCGGACGCCGACGGCGTCGGGCGAGCCGACCTTCACCGGCTTGGCGCTCATCCGCACCGCGCCGATCGGCAGACGCCCGAACCACGCGCGCAGGTCCGAGAGCGTCTGCTGGTCGGCGTAGGTGCCCGCCGCCTGCACGACGGGCTGCGCGTCGAGCGGCCGGTTCAGCGCGAGCGCCCGCAGGTAGGTCTCGACCGCCGGCTCGGCCGCGCGGAACCGATCCGCGGTCGAAAGCGACGCCACCGAGGGGCCCGACGATGCCGGCGCCGTCGCGCCGCCCACGCCGCACGAGCAGGCGAGCGCGGCGGCGAGCGCCGTCAGGCAGATCGAGGCCATGCGAGACACCAGGACACCTATCGGCGGCCCGGCGGCATCGCTCAACCGCCGGTCAGGTCCGCAGCTCCTCGGCGTAGCTGAGCGACCGCCGCGCCAGGCTGCCGTCCTCGGCGACGTCGTAGTACCCCATCCGCCAGATCGGCGGCGAGTAGAGGTGCAGCGACACGGTCACGTGCCCCTCGGCATTGCGGACGTCGTGGATGCGCGAGGCGTCGAAGCGGAACGACGCGCCCGCGGCGTGGCGGGTGGTCGCCACGCCCCCGGCCATCCGGAGGCGATCCTCGTCGAGCGCGCCGTCGACCACGCACACGGCGCCGCTCGACAGATCGTGGTCGTGCAGGCCGGTGTCCTGGGTGCCGGTCCAGCAGATCAGCCAGACGTCCAGGTGCGAATCTCGGTAGAGCTGCGTGTAGATGCGCTCGTCCTCGCTGTGGCGGACGCTGTCGCGCCACAGCTCGGGCCGGCCGGCCAGCTCCTCCGCGAGCCGCTCGATCTCGTCGGGCGCCAGGTCGTCGTCACCCAGCCGCGCGGCGAAGAAGTGCTGTAGGTCGCTGCTGTCGTTCATGTCACTCCATCCGTTCGAGAAGCCTGGCCGGGTTCGACGCGGTGACCGCCTGCTCCACCGCGGGCCCGAGCTCTGCCAGCGCCCGGCTCACCGGCCCGGCGCCGATGACGGGAATATCGGTTCCGAACACGACCTGCTCGACCCCATAGGTGGCGAGAGCACACTCGAGCGCCAGCCGGCCGCCCGAGGCCGTGTCGACGAACACGTTGCGGTCGATCGCCCCCGGCTCTCCGCTGAACGTCCGCCAGCGCTCCTCGAGGAACGGCCCCGCGCCGGCCAGCATCGCAAAACAGAGGCGCAGCGCCGGCCAGCGGGCGGCCCCGCACGCTCGCCAGGCGAAGAACGCGGCGATGCTGAGGCCCGGATACGCGCCGAGGTTCGGCCACCAGACCGGCATGCCGTCGTCGCGGGCGTAGGGGGCGGTACCGGGCGCGGGTCCGGGGTGCACGAACAGCGGCGCGCCCCGGCCTTCTAGCAGGTCGAGCAGCGGTGCCAGGCGGTCGATCTCGCGGCTGCCGGCGAGTGCGGCGCTGGGCAGAGACGCGCCGACGAACCCCTGGTCGAGGGCGGCCGAGACGACAGCGGCACCGGCGTCCGGCGCCGCGAGCGGTACGGCCGCCCATCCCCGGATGCGGCCGTGTGCCCTCGATACGACGTCGGCCAGCCCCTCGTGATACGCGGACACCAGCCCCTCGGCCTCCGCTGCGGGGAGCGCCTCGATGCCGAGGGGAGCCGAGAGCGACACGACGACCGTGTCGATGCCGGCCTCATCGAGGGCCGCCAGGCGGTGTTCCAGCCCGTGCCGGCCGAGATCCACCACGCAGTCCGGCTCGTGCTCGAGCCGCAGCACCGTCTCGCCGTTGCGCCCCTCGAGGGCCGGGGGCGCCGTGCGGGCGCGGAGCCGCTCGATCAGCGGGCCGGGCCAGAGATGCTGGTGGAGGTCGATGCGCATGCCGGGTGGTGAATCGATTAACATGTGATTGTGACGAAGCGGCCGGCCGAACGCAAGCGAGCCACGCTCCGCGAGCTGTCAGCGATCACGGGCCTGTCGCCGGCGGGGGTCTCGTACGCGTTGCGCGGCCAGCGGGTGTCGGCGGCGACCGAGCAGCGCGTCCGCGCGGCGGCCGACCGGATCGGCTTCCGCACCGACCCGGTGGCCCGGGCGCTGAGGGGCGGCCGGACGCAGCTGGTCGGCGTGGTCGGCGGCAGCCTCGCCGACCTATGGCATCAGCAGTTCGTCGCCGGCGTGCAGTCCGCGCTTCGGCGGCACGGGCTGCGAATGGTGCTGGCCGATGCCGCCGGCGACGCCGGCGAGGAGGTGGCGGTCGCTCGTGACCTCGCCGACCAGCGCGTGGACGGGCTGATCGTGCTGCCGATCGACCCGACCGCGGAGGGATGGCACGACGTGGCTGCGCGGACGCCCACCGTCTCCGTGAACGCATCCCTGGAGACGCCGGCCGGCGCGGTCCGGTTCGACTCCGAGGCGGGGATCGAGCTGGCGCTCGAGCACCTGCGCGAGCTCGGTCACCGCCGCATCGTCGCGCTCGGCGGCGGGCCGCACGCAACTCCGCGACGCGCGGGGCTGCGGCGCGTGCGGTGCGGGCCGTCGATGGGTGAGGCGCGGGCGGCGGCACTGCGCGCGCTGCGGGCGACGCAGCGCCCGACCGCCGTGTTCACGCTGTCCGACACTGTTGCCTATGGGGTCTACGCCGCCTGCCGCGACCTTCGCTTGAACGTCCCCGAGGATCTTAGCGTTGTCGGTTTCGACGACATACCGGTGTCGGCGTTGCTCGATCCCCCGCTCACCGTGGTCGGGTGGGACACGGACCGCGCCGTCGACTGCGCGGTCGAGATGCTGGTCGAGGCGATCGAGGGCAGCGCTGCAGGAGAGATCGTGATCGAGCCGCGGCTCCGGGTGCGGGACAGCACCGCCGCGCCGTTGCCCTCCGGACGCCCCCGGCGGTAGGCTCACCGGCCCGATGGAGCCGGAGCCCTTGACCAGCGGAGTGCTGCCCTCGCTTGCCGGCGTCGTGGGCGCCGACCACGTGCTCGCGCCGCCGCCCGCGGCGTACCTCTCCGACGAGACCGGCCGGGGGCTGCGCGGCACCGCCCGCGCGGTGGTGCTGCCGGGCAGCGCCGCGCAGGCGGCGGACGTGGTGGCAATCTGCTACCGGCACGGCATCCCGATCACGCCCCGCGGCGGTGGCACCGGCGTCTCCGGCGGGGCGGTCCCCGACGGCGGGATCGTGATCAGCCTGGAGCGGCTGGACCGGGTGCGCAGCTTCGACCCGCTGCTCTGGCGGATCGAGGTCGAGGCGGGCGTGACGACCGCCCGGCTGCACGCGCTCGCGCTCGAGAGCGGGCTGGCCTTCCCGCCCGATCCGGGCGCGTCGGAGCAGTCGCAGATCGGCGGCAACATCGCGACGAACGCCGGGGGGCCGCACGCGTTCCGCTACGGCGTCACGCGCAGGTGGGTGACGGGGCTGGAGGTCGTGCTCGCTCCCGGGCGCCTGGTGCGGCTGGGCGGCCCGACGCGGAAGGACGTGGCCGGCTACGACCTGATCGGGCTGCTGACCGGGTCCGAGGGGACGCTCGGGCTCGTCACGGCGGCGTGGCTGCGGCTCGTGCCGGCACCCGAGGCGCGGCACGTCGTCGTGGGCGTGTACGAGCGCGACCGCGCGGCATGCGACGCGATCGAGCGCATCCTCGGCAGCGGGATCGAGGCCGCCGCGATCGAGCTGCTCGACGCCACCGCTGCGCGGCTCGGCGGCGCAGGGTTCCCCGGGACGGTGCCCGAGGGGGCGCTGCTGCTCGCCGAGGCGGACGGCAGCCATGCCGAGGCGGCCGCGCGGCGAGACGCGCTGGTCGAGGCGATGGCGGGAGGCGGCGGGTCGGCGTTCATGCTGCCCGATGCGGGCGCGGCGTGGCGGTGGCGCGACGGGCTGTCGTCGCGGCTGGCGGCGGTCGAAGGGGGCAAGCTGTCCGAGGACGTCGCGGTGCCCCTCGACCGGCTGGGCGACCTGGTCGAGTCGGTGCCCCAGGTCGGGCGGAGCCACGGGCTGGTGGGCCTGAGCTTCGGCCATGCCGGCGACGGGAACATGCACTCGTCGTTCCTGGCGGATCCGGCCGACCGGGCCCGGTTCGCCGCGGCCGAGGCTGCGCGCGAGGAACTGCTGAGCCTTGCGATCGAGCTGGGCGGAACGATCTCGGCGGAGCACGGGCTGGGATCGGTGAAGGCGGGGCGGCTGGCCGACCAGTGGCCGGCCGAGGCGGTCGCGGCGCACCGTGCGGTGAAGGCGGCGCTCGATCCGGAGAATCTGTTCAACCCCGGGAAGAAGGTATGAGCGGCATCGAGGAACGGGAACGGCGGGTGGTCGAGGCGATCGGCGCGGGACGCGAGGAGCTGATCGCGCTGTTGAGCGATCTGGTGGGGTTCGACACGACGGCTCGGGCGCTCGGGGACCCGGCGCGCGACGAGGCGGCGCTGCAGGAGCACCTCGGCGACCGGCTGGGGGCGGCCGGCGCGGAGGTGGACATCTGGGAGCCGCCGGCGGGCGAGCCGCCGCCCGGGCCGCAGATCCCCGAGGGCATCGAGTTCGACGGCCGGCCGCAGCTGGCGGCGCGGTTTCCGGGCGCGGGCGGCGGGCGCAGCCTGATCCTGAACGGGCACATCGACGTGGTCGAGTCGAGCCCGTTGGAGGCGTGGACGACCCACCCGAACCGCGCCGAGGTGCGCGACGGCCACCTGTACGGGCGCGGCTCGTGCGACATGAAGGGCGGCGTCGCCGCGATGACGTTCGCGGCGATGATGCTCGCGCGCGAGGGCGTCGCACTGGCCGGTGACCTGACGGTGTGCACGGTGACCGACGAGGAGTCCTGGGGCGCCGGCGGGCTGGCGGCCGTCGCACACGGGGTGGCGGCGGACGCCTGCATCGTCACGGAGCCGTCCGGTCTCGACACGTGGGTGGCGTGCCGGGGAAGCCTGATCCCGACCATCACGGTGGAGGGGCGGCCCGGCCATGCCGGACTGTCGCAGCCGCACCGCGAGGCGGGCGGCGCCGTGAACGCGTTCGAGAAGTCGCTCGTCGTGGTCGACGCGCTGCGACGCCTCCAGGAGGAGTGGCGGAACCGCGCGGACGGGCGGCACCCCCATCTCTCGACCGGCGACATCGTCCCGTGCGTGGTTCGAAGCGGCGAGTGGGCGGTGACGGTTCCCGCCGGCGCCGAGCTGACCTACCACGTCGCGCATCTGCCGGCCCACGCGGATCCCGACGGTTGGGGGCGTCCCGCGCAGCGCGAGATCGCGGAGTGGATCGCCCGGGCGGCCGCCGCCGACCCATGGCTGGCCGAGCACCCGCCGCGGATCGTTTGGACGCCCGGCGTCCCGGCGGCGGAGGTTCCCGACGACCATCCGATCGTCGAGACGATGCTCGGGGCGGCCGCCGCGATCGGCCGGCCGGGACGGATCACGGGGATGGACTCGTGGCACGACGGCGCATCGTTCACGCTCGCCGGCACGCCCGCGATCTGCTTCGGGCCGGGCGATCTCAACCTCGCGCACACCACGGACGAGCACGTGCCCGTGGACGACCTCGTCCACTGCGCGCAGGCGCTGGCGGTGGCGACCATGCGCTGGTGCGGCGTCGCCTGAGCCCTCGCCCGCGTCAATACCGCAAATCGGCGACCCAATTATTGGGGTCAAAGCCCCGACGGGTGGGGCGGGGCGAATCGTGACGGAGTTGTGACGGGTGGACGCCGGGTGTGGCCGGCTACCAGGCCAGCAGAACCTTGCCGAACTTGCCCGGGCGCTCCATGTGGTCGAACGCCTCGGCCGCGCGCTCGGCAGGGAACTCCCGGTCGACGACCGGCACGATCGCCCCGGACGCGAGGAGCGGCACCACCTGCGTCGCAAACGCCTGTACCGCCGCCCCCTTCTGCTCGACCGGTCGCGCGCGCAGGAGCGTGCCGATCATCGTCGCGCGCCGGCCCATCAGCGCGGCCAGCGACAGCTCGACCCGCGAGCCGCCCGCCGTGCTGACCACGACGATCCGCCCGCGGACGGCGAGCGCCGTCAGGTCGCCGCCGATGTTCGGCGCGCCGACCAGCTCCAGGATCACGTCCACCTCCCGCGCACCCTCGAGCGTCGCGACCTCGGCGCCCATCGCGCGGAGGCGCTCGCCGGCCTCGTCCGACCGGACGTTGGCAAGCACGCGGACGCCGGTGGCGAGCGCCATCTGCACCGCCGCCAGGCCGACCGCACCGTTCGCCCCGTTCACGAGCAGCCGTTCGCCGGGGCGAACGCCGGCCTGCGTCCACACCGCGTCGTGCGCCGTGATGAACGCCTCGGGCACCGCGGCCGCGAGCCGGTCGTCGAGCGCATCCGGCACCCGGGCGACGTGCCGGGCGTTGACACGCACGCGATCCGCGAGCCCGCCGCCGCCGACGATGCCGAACACGCGGTCTCCCTCCGCCCACTCGTGGACGTTCGCCCCCACGGCAACGACGGTGCCCGCAACCTCGAGCCCCGGCACGTCCTGCGGCGCCCCCGGCGGCGCCGGGTAGTTCCCGGCGCGCTGGTTCAGGTCGGCGGGATTGACGCCGGAATACGCGGTCGCGACCACGACCTCGTCCGATCCCGGCTCGGGATCCGGCCGCTCCTCGAGGCCCATCACCTCGGCGCCGCCGGCGCCGGTGAAGACGATCGCGTGCATCGGCGGAGCCTATCCGCCCCCCACGTGATCCAGCCACCACAGCGGTCTCGGACGCTTGACCTGCACCCACCGCGCGTGGGATAACCCCACTTCTCGATTCTCCCATCCTGCACTGAAAACACCTGGAGGCCACGTGCGCGACATGACCCGGGCTCTCGGCAGCATCCGCAGCCGGCGCAACGACATCGAAAACCACGTCATCGACGAGTTCGCCGCCGGGCGCATCGACCGGCGCGAGTTCTTCCGCCGCGGTGCCGTGGTCGGGATGTCCATACCGCTGCTCTCGGCGGTCGCCGCGGCCTGCGGCGGCTCGAGCAGCTCCTCCAGCGGCGGTGGCGGGACGAGCGCCGCGGGCGGCGGCAAGCCCGGCGGCACCATCCGGCTATCGGTGCTGAAGCCGACCACCGAGGTCGATCCGTTGCTGTCAGCGGACGTCGGCAGTCTGGCGATGATCGCCATGACCGGCGAGTTCCTGTGCATCGAGGCAAAGGGACAGCTATCTCCGTGGCTGGCCGAGAGCTGGTCGCCAAATAGTGACGCCAGCGAATGGACGTTCAAGATCCGCCAGGGCGTGCAGTTCAACGACGGCACGCCGATGACCGCAAAGGACGTCGCCGCGTCGATCAACCGGCTGGCGGACCCGGCCAACAACTCGAACGCGCTCTCCGCGTTCGGCGGCGTGCTCAGCAAGAACAGCGCAGAGGCCACCGACGACACGACCGTCGTCTTCAAGCTCGACGCGCCCAACGGCTCATTTCCGTACTACCTCTCCAACGACAACTACAACGCGATCATCCTGCCGGCGACCTACGACGGCAAGTTCGACAAGAGCTGGCCCGGCACCGGCCCGTGGAAGAACACGGCCTACCAGGCCGGAGCGTCCGCGACCTTCGTACGCAACGACGCGTACTGGGGCAAGAAGGCCCTGCCCGACACACTCCAGGTAACGCTGTCACCCGACGAGGCATCGCAGGTGCTCGCATTGCAGGGCAACCAGGTCGACGTGGTCCAGCAGGTGACCGTCTCGGGCGCCCAGGCGATCCTCAACGACCCCAGCTTCCAGATCCTCGGCATTCGGGCCTCCACGCATCGGGAACTCTCAATGCGCTGCGACACCGCGCAGTTCAAGGACAAGCGTGTGCGCCAGGCGGTCGCCCTGACGCTCGACCGAAACCAGATCGTGCAGGGCCTGTTCCAGGGCAAGGCGGATCTCGGCAACGACTCGCCGTTCGCCCCGGTCTTCCCTGCCACCGACGCGTCGGTGCCACAGCGAAACATCAACATCGACCAGGCCAAGTCGCTGCTGAGCCAGGCCGGTCTGTCCGGCGGATTCTCGACCGAACTGGTGGCGATCCAGTCGCAGGAAGTCCCGCAGTACGCCCAGATCGTGGTTGAGTCGGCCAAGCAGATCGGCGTCAACATCAAGCTGTCCGTCGAGGACGGCACGACATACTACGGCGATGCCGTACCCGGCAAGTCTCCGTGGCTCGATTCGACGATGAGCCTCGTCGACTACGGCCACCGCGGCGTGCCGAACGTGTTCCTTTCCGCCCCGCTCATGTCGAACGGGACATGGAATGCGGCGCATTTCAAGAACCCGCAGTACGACAGCCTCGTGAAGCAGTTCATAGCTGCGCTCGATCTTCAAAGCCAGCGCAACTACGCCAAGCAGATCCAGACGCTGCTGCTCGACGAGACGCCGATCATCTTCGCCTACTTCTACACCTACCTCTCGGCGACGCGTGCCGGACTCTCGGGCCTGCGCGCATCTGCGATGGGGCAGACGTGGACCGACCAGATGTCGGTGGCCTGACGACGTACCTGCGTACCGCACCTCACGGGTAGGGCCCGTTGCTTCGCTTCGTCCTCAAACGGCTGGGGCTGGGCCTCATTACCCTCTTCCTGCTGTCCATGCTGGTGTTCCTGGGAACGACCGTCCTCCCCGGCAACCCGGGGCGGGCAATCGCAGGGCCGTTCGCCAGCGAGGCAACGGTCAAGGCGATCAACCACGAGCTCGGGACAGACAGGCCGCTGGTGACCCAGTACCGCGCCTGGATCAGCGGCGTGCTGCACGGTGACCTCGGGGAGTCCTACGCGCAGAAGCAGCCCGTGTCCGACATGCTGCGCCGGGCACTCGGCAACTCGCTGAAGCTGGCGGTGCTGGCGTTCGTGCTGGTCGTGCCGCTGGGGATCTTCGGCGGGGTCGTCTCGGCGCTCAACGAGGGGAAGCCCCTCGATCGCATGATCACGGTCGGGGGACTGTCGGCCGCCGTCATGCCCGAGTTCGTCGGCGGCATCGTGCTGCTTGCCATCTTCGGGCTGTGGCTCGGCTGGCTGCCGGTCTCGGCGGCGTGGCCGCCGGGGACGAGCGGCATCGAGCAGGTCAAGTACCTGCTGCTGCCCGCGATGGCCCTGACGCTGGTGCTGTTCGGCTACATCGCCCGCATCACCCGGGCCGGCACCGTCGAGGTGCTGCACTCCGACTACACCCGCACGGCGTTCCTGAAGGGCCTGACGCGGCGCACCGTGATCACCCGCCACGTGCTGCGCAACTCGCTGCTCCCGACGATCGCCGTC